>JAHLFD010000215.1:0-7375 GCA_018883975.1 Candidatus Niameybacter stercoravium | reverse complement strand
AGTGTAGCAATTTTAAGTGCGATATGTGCTTTAGGCTTAAAATAAGCTAGCTTGAGCGGCACAGTTTTAAAACGTAAGAGGTAAATAAGTGCCATAATACTTGATACGATTTGAGAAATAACTGTTGCTAGGGCAGCCCCTGCAATACCCATATCGAGGCCAAACATAAAAATAGGATCAAGAATGGTATTAAGTAAGGCGCCTACTAAAGTACAAAGCATAGAGTAGGTTGGACTACCATCGGCTCTTATAATATTACTACATCCAATAGAGAAAATAAGAAAAGGTATGCCTAAAGAAGTAATGCCAGTGTAAGTCAGTGCATAAGGCAGTACTTCACCAGAAGCACCAAAGACAATCATTAAAGGTTTTAGAAAAAGATTCACTAGAATAGCTAGTATAATCCCAATAATACCCATAAAAGACACACTATTAGCTGCAAACTTACCAGCCTCTTCTTTATTGCCAGCACCCAGATTAAGGTTAAAGTTAGCAGCGCCACCTACACCTAGAAGTAGGGCAAGAGAAGTGCATAAAATAGAAAGGGGAAAGGCTACGTTAGTAGCAGCATTGCCTACAATACCAATACTTTGCCCAATGAAAATTTGGTCTACTATATTATAGAGAGCACTTACAAGCCCACTAATAATACTAGGTATAGCAAATTTAAAAATCAGTTTTTCTGTTTTTTCAGTAGCTAAAAGTTGGCTACGTGATATAGATTGAGTTTTTGTCATGTTTAACCTCCAGTTCAAGTGAATCTACAGTATAAGTATAGCATGACCTTTTTCTTTAGTGTGCCCAAGTTATGGATATTATTATTATTGTTGTTGTTGCCTCATAATATCGCCATACTGAGGTGTACCCAGTCCATAGCCACCTGCAACTTCCATAATATCCCCTGTAATATAAGAGGAATCATCACTTGCAAAGAATAAAACAGCATTAGCCATGTCTTCAGGTTTACCCATTCGGTTAAGTGGAACATGGCTTAAGAAGGAATCAATAAAAGATTGAGGCATATTATTAAGGGCTGCATCTGTAGCAGTTAACCCAGGGAGTACAGCATTGCAGCGTATATTAGCTCTTGCATATTGCATAGCAATTTGCTTTGTAATATTATTAACAGCTGCTTTAGATACGCCATAGCCAATACGTGTCACATCAGGGATAGCGCCACCAATAGAGGAAATATTAACAATACTTCCTTTCCCTTGTTTAATCATATGTGGAACGGCAGCTTTACTAATGCCATAAACAGTGCCAACGTTTAGTTTAAAGAGCTCTAAGAAGGCTTCTTCACTACCTTTCACTAAATCTAAATCTGTTTCAGGTTTACCAACACCAAAATTGTTGACTAATATATCAAGTCTACCTTCTTTAGCTATAATTTCTTCTACTATAGCATTATAAGTTTCGCTTTTATAAGCATCGAAATAAATAGGGAACATTTTAAAGCCTTGAGGTTTATACTGGTCACAAATTTCCTGAGTAGCCTCGATTCTTCTAACTCCCATATAGACGGTAGCGCCATTTTCGGCAAGCTTTAAGGCACAAGCAAGCCCAATACCTTTTGTAGCCGCTGTAACAAGTGCAACTTGATTTTCTAACTTTTTCATAATTAGACTCCTTTAAGTTTTAAATAATCTTTAGTATAAGCAGTAGAAGTATTTTTAACACACAGTGTCTATAAGGAAATAATTGATAAAAGTCTTTAGGAAGATAAAGAATAGTTTTATAAGCAAGATAAATACTAAATAAGGATTTATAAAAAAGAAACTACAAATAGCTGTCTTGAAGTACTTATTGAAGAAGAAGGACTTGCTTTAAGAGGAGCTTTCATTGTAAATCCTGAAGGTGTGATTAAAGCTTATGAAGTACATGACCTTGGTATTGGTAGAGATGCTGATGAACTCCTAAGAAAAGTTATTTAGAACTTAAGTTATAGAGGTATTTTAGCTATGGCTTAGCAAACAATAGAGTATAGGCATAAGGAGGTGTAAAATGATTCAAAAGAAGAAGTTGCATTATGCATGGATTGTTTTACTAGGTGTTATTTTAATTAGAGGTTTTGCAGGCGGCGGTATTAATATGACATCTGGATTGTTTCTAGAACCTGTATCTCATGAAATAGGTGTTGGCATTGGGACTTTATCTTTATATTTAAGTATATCTTCTATTTTCATGCTGATTTGGTTACCTATAGCAGGTAAACTGATGAATAAGTATGATGTAAGATGGATGACTATAATAGGTGCTGTTTTACAGGCAGGTTCTTTTATGCTCTTTGGATTAATGAACTCTGTTTGGGGATGGTATATTCTAGCCGTTCCAAGTGTAATGGGAGCGACTATAGTCGTTAATCTATTAGGACCTATTCTTATTAATAGATGGTTTGCGAAGCATACAGGTTCTATGATGGGTATTTTAATGGCTTGTGTAGGGCTATTTGGGGCTGTCTTACAGCCACTTACTACTAAGATTATTGCACGTAGTGGATGGCGCACCGCTTATGTGGTTATCGGTGGTATAACTTTTATAGCTGTTTTAATTTCAGCGATATTTTTCATTAAGGGTCATCCAAAAGATAGAAACACAGAACCTTATGGGGCTGGGGAAGTTGCAGAAGGAAATAAAAATAAAGCAATTAAAAATTATCTCAATATAGAAGAAGGTGTAGCAACAAAATCAAGTGCCTTTTTCCTACTGCTAATCTTTATGATTGCTATTACAGGTGTAGGTGTATTTTCTCAACATATTCCAACCTTTGGGAGTCAATTAGGTTATTCTATTGAATCTGTAGGAATGGCTCTAGCGTTATTTTCTATAGGTAGTGCTATTGGCTCTATTGCTATAGGAACCATTAGTGATAAAATAGGTTGTTTGAAGACAAGCATAGGTATGGTTGGCGTAGGTGTAGTGGCAGTAGCCTTATTTTTTATAAGTCATAAGAGTTTTATAATCTTTAGCTTAGCAGCTTTTTTACATGGCTTTACAAGCTCAGGGGTAGGTGTATTAGCACCTGTTCTCACTCTTGAATTTTTTGGACAAAAAGATTATGAGAAAATCTTTGCTAAAGTGATGATGGGGGCACCAATCGCCTCTATTATTTTGATTCCAACCTATGGTTTTATTTATGATCAGTTTAACAATTATTACATTGTATTAATAGGCTTACTTATTCTATTAGTGGTAGCCTTTTTCAGTATAGGAGTAGGCTGGAAGCAAAGATGTAAGCTGACAGGAGTATGTGGACACGAGTAAATTGTTTAAAGGTAAAGGAGTTTAATATGAGCAAAATACTATATATCAAGGCCAATATAAAAAAAGAAGGGGAATCTAAAACCTTTAAAATATCTGACCACTTTGTAGAAGCTTATAAAAAGTCTCATCCACAAGATGATGTGATTACACTAGACCTTTATAAGGAGGCCATTGGTTTTTTAAGACCAGAAGATTTAGAGGCTTTATATGGACCCAAGGATGGCGTAAATAGAAATCATAGGGTACTAAAATATGCTTATCAATTTGCAGAGGCAGATAAATATATTATTGCAGCACCTATGTGGAACTTAAGCTTTCCGGCCATCTTAAAAGCCTATTTGGATTATGTAAGTGTATCAGGGATTACCTTTAAGTATACCCATGAAGGGGCAGTAGGACTGCTAAATCATCAAAAAGCCATTTATATTGTAACAAGGGGCGGCGCTTATACAAATTCACCATATGAAATGGGTGTAAGATATTTAAGAACTTTACTAGATTTCTTTGGTGTTAAAGCATTTGAAACCATTGAATTAGACAATGCTAACCGTTCAGGTACAGATATTGAAAAGAGAATGGAAGAAGCACTTTATAAAGCAGCTGAAATGGCAAAAATATTTTAGAAGGAAAGGTCTGAGGCAATGGATTTGCTACAGGCCTTTTATGCTTTATACTAGACTTATACATAAAATAAAAGAGGGATAGGATGCAGCAATTTATTTATAGAGCGATTCAAGAAAAAGATTATAAGGCTATAGAAAACTTACTAGATACAACAGGGTATTTTAAAAAGTTTACACCAAACAATAAGATAAGGAAGATTGTACTTGAAGTTTATTTAAGAAGCTGTCTAGAGGACAGTACCTTTACAAAAGTGGCAGAATATAAGGGGAAAGTCATAGGCATTATATGTGGTAGAAATGATAAACAGTATCTAAAAGCAACGTGGACACCTTATACAGCGGGGATTTTAAGAAGACTTTTCTATCTACGTCTTCTAAAAGAGGGCAGGCAAACACTTAAGGCACACAGGGACTTCTCACAAAACTATAAGAAGCTTATGGGGGATAAGGAGAAACAGTTTGATGGGGAGCTTACCTTACTGATAGTGGATGAAGCGTATAGAGGTAAGGGTATAGGTAAAATACTTATCAAGCAGTTTTTAGAGGATATGGAAAAGCGTAAGGCAAGAAAGGTGTATCTATTTACAGATACTATGTGTAACTATGCTTTTTATGATAACCGAGGCTTTAGAAGAATGGGAGAGCGAAAAGTAGTCTTAGGAAAGAATGAAAGTCATAAGGACAGCGTAAAGGAAAAAGTAATAGTAGAGATCTATCTATATGAGAAAAGAATAGGAGCATTTAAGGAAAAGCGTACTAGAGTATATAACTAGTACGTTTTAAATTTACAGTAAAAATAGGATATGAGGTACAGTTAAAAATAGATATTCTTGGACACCACTAGAAAAAGTGGCTTTTTTTATATAATAAAGGTGTAATTTTAAAGGTATTCTCTTTTTTATACTCCATGATAACATAAGTATAAAGGAAGTGACGGAGGAGGGAAGAAATGAAAGAGGTTAAAGTAATTAGAAATGGTGAAGCAGTAAGGGGAGTTAGAACAATTAAGAATATAGAAGGTAAGAAGATGTTTTTATATATACTACCTTTTTTAATCTTATCTTTCTTGTTTTCTTATTTTCCATTACACGGGTGGATTTATGCCTTCTTTGACTACAAGCCACCGCTTAAGTTATCCCAATGTGAATATGTAGGAATGCAGTGGTTTGAGATGTTGTTTTCTAATAAGATGCAGCTTACTCAATTGATGCAAGTTATGAAGAATACTTTTGCTATGAGTTTGTTAGGGATTGCAACTTCCATTTTACCAGTTGGCTTTGCTATTTTCTTAAATGAAATTAAATGTAAGTGGTTTAAGAATTTAGTTCAAACATTAACTACCTTGCCTAATTTTATTAGTTGGGTACTTGTTTACTCAGTAGCCTTTAGTTTGTTTTCTAGTACAGGGATGGTTAATACCATTTTGCAACATTTAGGGTTTGTAACAGAGCCTATTAAATTTTTAGATGGCGGAGAACATGTATGGCTTTCTATGGTATTGTGGGGAATATGGAAAGGACTAGGCTGGGGGGCTATTATGTATTTAGCTGCTATCACAAGTGTAGATGCAGAACTTTATGAAGCAGCCAAAGTAGATGGGGCAGGGCGCTTTAGACTTATGAGGCATATTACCTTACCTGCACTTATGCCAACATTTTTTGTTTTACTCATGTTATCTATAGCCAACTTCCTTAATAATGGTATGGACCAGTATTTTGTTTTCCAGAATGCTTTTAACAAAGAGAGTATCCAAGTGCTGGATTTATATGTTTATAATATTGGTATGACGGGCAATAGTCTCTCTATGGCAACAGCAATTAGTATGATGAAAAGTATAGTAAGTGTAACCTTGCTGATCATTGTAAACTATGTTTCTAAAAAAGTCCGTGGCGAATCGATTATTTAACGCATACGGCTGATAAGAAAGGAGAGAGACAATGAAAGCTAAAAAACAAGTTTATACTGCCGCAGATAAGGTTTTTAATGTAGTGAATTACACTATGTTTGCACTTTTTACACTGATTTGCTTTTATCCATTTTATTATCTTATTATTAATACCATTAGTGCTAATGATTTAAGTGGAAGTGGAGCAGTCAATTTTCTACCACAAGGTATTCATTTTCAAAATTACATAGAGGTACTGAAGCTTAAAGGGCTCCCAACAGCTGTATTTATTTCTGTAGCGAGGACGGTACTTGGTACAATAGGTACAGTAATGGCTTCGGCTTTCCTAGGCTTTATGTTTGCTCAGCCTAAAATGTGGGGAAGAAAGTTTTGGTATCGCTTTATTGTTATTACCATGTACTTTAATGCAGGGCTTATTCCAGCATTTATTACCATGAAGAATCTACACCTTACCAATACTTTCTGGGTTTATATTATTCCTGCTATTGTACAGCCATTTAACATTATTTTAGTCAAAACATACGTAGAATCTATACCTGCTTCCTTGCAGGAAGCAGCAGAAATAGATGGTGCAAGTATTCTTAAAATTTTTTCTAAGATTATTTTACCTACAGCCAAACCTATCTTAGCGACTATTGCAATTTTTGCTGCCGTTGGGCAGTGGAACTCTTTCCAAGACACACTTATTTACATCACAGACCAGAAGCTTTATTCATTACAATATTTACTCTATCAGTATATTAATCAAGCTAGCTCACTTGCAACACTAATAAAAAACAGCGGAGGCGCAGGTATCAACATGCTTGCCCTAGCTCAGCAGCAAACGCCGACTTCTATTCGTATGACAGTATCTGTTATCGTTGTTTTACCAATTCTATTTATTTATCCCATGTTCCAGAGGTATTTTGTAAAAGGGATTATGATTGGGTCAGTAAAAGGGTAAAAATATTTTAGGGGGTATAGAAATGAATAAGAAGAGATTATTAAGTACTGTATTATGTGGAACAATGCTTTTAGCAGCTATGACAGGGTGTAGCCAAAATTCAGCAGCACCATCATCTAGTAATGGCGATCAGAAAAAAACTTCTGAGGCATCAGACATAAGGAAAGAAGAGACAAAGGGTGCTGAAGCAGACACTAAACGTTATGAAAAATTTATTACCGTAGACGTATTTGATGGTCTTGCAAATTATCAAGGTATTCAATCTGGATGGTTTGCTGAAATTGTAAAAGAAAAATTCAATATGGAGCTTAATATTATTGCACCAAACGTAGCTGGTGGGGGAGATACTTTATTTCAAACACGTTCAGCAGCAGGAGAGCTAGGGGACCTTATCATTACAAATGCTAATGGAGGTAGACTTCAAGACCTTGTAACAGCAGGACTTGTAGCAGATATGACAGAGCTTATTAAAGATAAGAAGCATTTAGAGCAATATACAACTGCTATTGAACATCTTCAAGATTTGGTAAATGAAGAAGGCGTTTGGGCTATTCCCTCTGATGTATCTGCATTTCCAGCAACAACACCAAGTGAAGGGCTTGATTTAACTTATGGACCTTATGTAAGATGGGATGCTTA
>JAHLFD010000003.1:0-8646 GCA_018883975.1 Candidatus Niameybacter stercoravium | reverse complement strand
GATAAGATATGGAATGCGTATGACGAATTTGGAGTCTACGAAGACGGCATAGATGATTATATTGTGGGGATGGAAACTTCTAATGAAACAAGTGCCTATAATCATATTCATGAACTTGTTTATACGATAGCGCTAGATAAAGGGTGGAAGTTCGCACCTTATGCGACTACAGATACTCATAGTGGTAATTGGTTAAGTGGTTTTGAAAATAGAACAGTTGTATTAGCTGAGTCTCTTACTAGGGAGCATATTATAGAAGCTTTTAGAAAACGTCATGTTTATGCAGTACAAGATAAGAATTTCCAAGTGGAGTTTGCAGTTAATGGACAAATTATGGGAAGTGTTTTAAGTCCAAAGGACAATACGTATCATATAGAAGTAGAAGTTTTACATAAAGAACCGCATGAGGGAGGGGCCTTTAAGCGTTTAGAGGTTATTTCAGATTACGGTCAGGTGGTAGCATCTTGTGAAGGAGAAGGCTTCCATATGAAATGGAACGTTACATTAGAGAGTGAAACTGCAAGATATTTCTTTTTGAGAGTAGTCAATGAAGAGGGGAAAAAAGCTTGGAGTGCACCTGTCTGGACAGGAAGAAAGCATGATGAAAAAGTGGAAGTAGTAAAGGGAAGACGTATACGACCTGAAGCAATGAAAGTTATTTATACATCTTCTGAAAAAGCCTCCTGTAAAGCCTGTGAAATTCTAAATCCAGACACAAAGACTTATTGGGAATCAGAAGAAACAAGCGGAGAACTTATTATTGACCTAGGAGAAGAAAAGGAACTTGTAGGGATTGGTTATAGGAAAAATTATATTGCTTATGAAGATAAAGAGGCATTAGCTAAGCTTATGGATGGTTACTGCTATGAAGTAAGTAAAAAAGAGCAAGAAGGATATGAAGAAGTAGCAAGCGGACGCGTTAGAAACTATGGAAGTGAACATTATAGGAGTTTTCAGCCTATTAAGGCACGTTATGTTAAGATTAAAGCTTTAAATGCAGTAGAAGAAGGTCATGTAGCAGTGGGTAACATTTATATTTATGAAATGTAAAGGGGAATAAAAATGGCGAATTTATTTGAGGTAGGATTATTTGATGAATTAGAAGCGATTTATCCAGATACAAAAGGAGAGAGTGGAGATAAGGTTTATAGAGTAAGCGGAGCATCTGGCACTTATGCAGGTGTTCATATGGTGATCTCAGGGCTACAAGCAGGCCAGATGGTAAGCTTTGAAGTAAGAGGGCCTCATCAAGGCTATAAGCTTTTTGAGCTTATTCCTGTACCAGTAGAAGATAATACAGGACTTGTAACACGTACAGAAAGATTTGATGGTAAGTATAATCCTTATGTTATTCGAAGGGCACCTTTTATGATATATGAAGTCTTACAGCCTATTAGGAATTTGGCTATAAGTAAAGGACAGAGTGTAGCTGCGGCCTTTAGAGAAGCTATACAAGTAGAAGAAGATGTAGAAAATAAGTGGGAAATCTATGTGACAGTAGAAGGTATCACTCAAAAGCTTACTTTTATTGTAGAAGCTAAGAAAGTTAAAGTTATGCCAAGTAATGAGACAACACATAAGTATGTGAACTGGATTAATATGAGGAATATAGGTACTTTTCATAAAGTAGTGATGTGGTCTAAAGAGTGGGAAGCATTAACCCTTTCTTATTTTAAATTGGCGAGATATGCTAGGCAGAATATAGTTTGGCTACCAGCAGACCTTTATTTTGAGTTAGATAAAAGTAAATATCCGGTCCTTAATGAAGAAAAACTGAGTACACTTATAAGACTTGCAGACGAAGCAGGACTTTATTGGCTAAATGGGGCTAATTTATGTGGTCGTAAAGATGGAGATTGGTGTGCAACTGAGGCAGAGACTATACTTTCAAACCGTATTATGCCAGGTGAAGGAGAAGAAGACTTTAGAAGTATGACCACTCAGCTTTATAAATATATTAAAGAAAAAGGCTTGGAGAATAGATGGATTCAAAGTTTCTTTGATGAGCCACTTGATGAAAGTGCAGGCGTCTATCATATAGGTGCAACTATTATTAACGAGACGATGCCGGGTATTAAAGTTTTAGATGCTAATAAGGCAACTGAAAGTTTAGTAGGATCTATGGATATATGGTGTCCTACACTAGACTGTTATGAAAAAGAGTTTGAATTTTATAAAGGTCGTGTAGAAAAGGGAGAGGAAGTATGGGTATATACTTGCCTTGAACCAACAGGTCCATACCTTAACAGGCTGTTAGATATGGAAAGAATAAGGCCAGTACTTATTGAATGGGCCAATAGCCTTTATCCTGTTAAAGGATTCCTACACTGGGGTGGTAATTGGTTTGCTGTAAACCCATATAAGCAGTCTTGCGTATGCATGGGGCAAGAAGACTATACTAACTTTAAACTTAATTATAGTGCACAGCTTCCGGCAGGTGACTGTGGTGTGATGTACCCAGGTGATTTAATGCCTTTATCTACAACCAGATTAGAAGCACATCGTATAGGCTTTGAGGACTTATATCTTATTGAACAATTAAAAAATAAAAATGAAGCATTAGCTAAAGCAATTGTAAACACTTTAGTTAGAAGTTATAAAGATTATGAGACGGATATCAGTCTTTATAGAAAAACGAAGAAGCGCTTATTAGAAGCATAAATCTTTAGTCTAATGCACACCCTAAAAATGTAATCATAATAAATGAGGTGACAGACAACATGGGTGAAGCAACTAAGTTTGATATTCCACAACAAGGCTCACAAAAAAGTAGAAAAAGAAGTGGGCTTGAAAAGGATCCAGGAACAAAAGCAACAGATTTCAAAAAACATTGGAATAAAAACAGTGCAAACAATCATTAAGAGCTAAAAAAGTGGTAGGTATACTGTATAGAATAAATTCTGTGCAGTATACCTACCTTTTATTATACGTTAGGAAAATTTTACATTTCTGATATATAAAGAAATAAAAATGTAGAGCAAAATGATAAAAGTATAGGAGGTAAAAATTAGTTATAAAAAAAAATTAAATAAAGTAAAAACAGCTAGAAATTATACTTATTTTTTTATATAATTGAATCAATTGTATAGAAGGTATAAGGAGGGTGTTAAACAATGCATATGATTTATAAAATAGGTAATGGGGAAACCATAAAATATAGTGCTAGAGAATTAGCAAAATACTTAACTCTAGTGACTGGTAAGGATTGCTTTCAAATTGTAGAAAAATCAAGTTATGATAAAGCTTTACAAGGGATATGGCTAGGTAGTGATGAGCAAATAGGTGTAAACTTTGAGGTAAAAGATAAAGCTTTAGATGATGGAATTGCTATAGCAATAGCCGAAGGTAATGGATTTATTACAGGAACAAATGAAAGAAGTATTCTAATAGGTGTTTATCGTTTCTTAACGGAGTTAGGATGTAGGTGGTTAAGACCTTGTAAAGATGGGGAAGTACTGATACATAAAGCATTAGAAGATATGAATGTTGAACTTAAAGAAGTAGCCTCTCTTAGACATAGAGGTGTTGTAATTGAGGGGTCTAATACATATGACAATGTAAAAGATATGATCGAATGGCTGCCAAAGCTAGGTTATAATAGTTATTTTATTCAATTTATGCATGCCTACTCTTTCTTTAAACAATGGTATGTACATGCAGAGAATCCACTTAAACAAAAAGAATTTTTTGATGATGAAATGGCAGAAGAATTTACAGAAGGATTAGTAAAGGAAATTAAGAAAAGAGGTCTTATTTATCATGCAGTAGGTCATGGATGGACATGTGAAGCCATTGGTGTGCCAGGACGTGGTTGGGATGCAGAAAAGATTTCTTTAACAGATGAGCAAAGAGAGAGCCTAGCTCTTATTAATGGAAAAAGAGAGTTTTATGGTAATGTACCACTTAATACCAATCTTTGTTATTCATCACCTAAAGTACAAGAAGCATTTACAGATGGCATTGTAAACTATGCTAAAACACATAAAGAAGCAGATATGATTCATGTATGGTTAGCGGATGCTTTTAACAATCATTGTGAATGTGAAAGATGTAAGACACTTACACCAACTGATTGGTATGTACAGATTCTTAACTTATTAGATGAGAAATTAACTGCGCAAGGATTAGACAATAAGATAGCTTTCTTACTTTATTTTGAACTTTTATGGACACCTATCAAGGAAAAATTACATCATCCAGAACGCTTTGTAATGATGTTTGCACCAATTTCTAGAACTTTCACTAAGTCCTTTGAAGATGAAGAAGAAGTACAAGAAGAACTTAAACCTTTTGCTTTAAATAAGATTACATTACCACATACAATTACTAATTATTTAAAAATTCTTAAAGAGTGGCAAGCATGTTTTGATGGAGATAGCTTTGACTTTGACTACCATCTAGGACGTTCTCACTATGGAGATGCAGGTTACTATGAGATTTCAAGAATCATTAGTAAAGATGTTAAAAATCTACATAACCTTGGACTTAATGGCTTATTAAGCTGCCAACAACAACGTACTTTTTTCCCTACAGCTCTGCCAAACTATATAATGGGTAGAACACTTTGGAATGTAGAAGCAGAATTTGAAGAGGTAGCAAGAGATTACTTTAAATATGCTTTTGGAGAGGGATGGGAGCTTGTAAAAGAGTACCTCATGCAAGTATCAGATATCTTTGATATGGATTACTGGCAACTTGAATCAGGTGGTTTAAATCAAGCATACTCAGAAGAGGTTATTAAAGTTTGTGAAGTAGTTGATAAGTTTGAAAGTGTAGCATTAGCACATCAAAATCATGAACATGTAACAGAGAAGTTATCTTGGAAGTATATCCTTTATCATTTAGAGTACACCAAGTTATTTGCAAAAGCTTTATCAGCTAAGGCAAAAGGAGAAGCAGAAAAAGCTAATGCATACTGGAGTGAGTTTGCGCATTATATTAATATACATGAAGATGAAATGCAAAGAGGACTTGATGGATTTAGAATACTTTGTGTAGGACGCTGGGCGAGTCATTTTACAAGAAATAATTAAAGAAAAAAGGTCTATTGCACTAACTGATTAGTGCAATAGACCTTTTTAGTACTTAGAAAAGTATCTGTAATAAGAGTCAATGAGAAGGCTTAAAGCATAATCATAAATGATGAAAACAATTTGTCCTAATGCAATCAAAATAAGAAGGTCGCCATAAGGTACATTAGGAATAAATTTTTCAGCAAGTATTCCGAGACCATCAAAAGCGTGAGGACTAATAAGCATTTTTATAAATTTAAAGCCAATAAAAAATACACTATTGAAGAAGGCTAATTTTAGTAGCCATTCAAAAGATAGGTGATTGAGCTTTTCAATAAAGTACTTGAGTAGACCATATATGCCAAAAAATAAAATATAAAGCACACTAATGTTAGGTGGTATAAGAATGAGGCAAAGTATGCTAGAAGTTATATAAACCAGTAAAGAAGTTTTGACATTGCCACGGATAAGCGCAATAGGGCCCATAACTGAAGCAATTGTAAGTAGCGTAAGTGTATTAGTTGGAAGGAGAAAAGTAAAATATAAAACGACAAGGGTTAAGGCAGAGAGCATAGCGCCTGTAACAAGTTGTTTAGTTGTCATTTTACTTTCCTCCTTTACAATGCTTACAAGGAGATATAACTTTATTATAGCGGTCCATCATACCGAGATTAATAATATTTTGTAAGATAGCTTTATGACGTTTAAGAGGTAGTTCGTTAAGTAATGTGCGGCAGTTATACCCACAATTTAAGATGGTAAAGCTAATTGGATCTTTAACTTTTTTTATGAGCGTTTCATAAGTAAGGTGCTCTGTATTATAAAGCTGGCAAATAGGGTTAAACTTATTTTTAGCCATATCCTTTTCAAGGTCATCTAGAGCGTCTAACATATAAATCCATTTGCCTAGGGCATAGCCAAAGTCAAAAAGTTTTTCTCGTAACTCATGACTGTCATTTTCCAGGATATAAGGATAGTCTTTAAGTATATTCCCTACAATTAAGCTAAAAGGATGACAGATTTCATCAATAGATTCAAAGTCTCCAGTTTGTTCAAGTTGATAGAGCTGCCCTAGATGGGTTTCTATCATATGATTTATTTTACGAACCTCTGGTTTGAATTTTGCTTTATAAGGAGTGAGTATTTTTGCCAGTGCCTCGCTTTTAAGGCTATGGTCATCTTGTATATCATCTAGAAGTTTGTAGTAAACAAGAGCCACATTCATAGAAGCTGTATAGTCAAGTGCCTCATTGCTTACTATCATGGGCTTTTTAGTTCCGGGATGTACAAGACAGCTTCTTTTTTGAATATAGGCTTTATCAGGACTTAGGCCATCTAGTAGCATTCCCATTGCTACTAGATCATAATTAAGTACCATACGAGGAAGATGACCAAAATTTCCTTTAATATGATGGCAAAGTCCGCAGTAATAACTTTTAAAAGCGTTAAGCTGGTGTACCTTTAATTCTTCTTTAAGGGGTGTAACATAACCAAACATGTAGAGCCTCCTTTAAATACAGCTAATCAGATCCCCGCCCATACATTCACAGCAAGTATCTAAACAAATAAGATCACAGCAGCTAAAATTGCAGCAGTCATCACAGCAACAGCAGCAACAGCCATTGTTTCTTCTATAATGCCGCCCATTATAATAATCATCACTGTAGCGGCCACCTCTTGCCATAAGTTTGGCTAAGTGGTCTTGATAAACTGCATTACTTGGATTAAGTGCAATAGCCTTTTCAAGATGGGATTTTGCAGAATCAAACCAAGCTTTGTGCATGAGAATTTTACTATATAAAAAGTGCCACTTATCATCTTTGACTGAACTATGTGTAAGGAGCTTTTCTGCTTTTTTAAACTCCTTAGAGCGGATTAAATCATAAACTTCTTCGTAAGTGGAAGACAAAAAGATCACCTCATTATTCATACATCTTTTTTATTTTATTCTATTATAGCAATTAAAGTACATAAATACTATATAAAAAAGTGTAGCACAGTGCACAAAAAGGGTATAAAATAAATGCAAATAAAGAAGATAGGATGAAAAGAATGGATACAATCATTTGGCTTATAAGTAATCATCAAATTTATGTAGGAGATTTTTATAAAGGAGAGCTTAAGGCGATACCTTTTGAAAAGACAGACACATGGGAGGTTTATGGAGCAGACGATATAGAAAAGTTGGTAGACTATATGAATTATCCGCTTCATTATAATCAATTTAAAAAGAGTAAACTGATTATTCTCTTTGATGAAGTAAAAGTATATGAGATGTTAAGAAAGATTGAAAGATGCTTTAAAAACTGTGAAGCTATTGTCATAAAACGTATAGAACCGTTCCTACTACAGACTATTTTAAAAGAGGGGATAAGGGCTGAGCAAAGGATAGAGTTTGCAGGAAGAAGCTATGAGCTAGTGGAAGAGGGAGAGGGCTCCTTGCTAAGACCTTGTTTAGAAGAAGAGGAAGATGGTGAGACTGTAGAAAAACCTAGCCTTAATCCTATGGCTGTATATGAATATATCCTTCAGCTTATAGAAGAAGGACAAATAAAGATGCAATCAGTAGAAGAAGCCTTTAAGTATGAACTTATTTTAAGTCCAACCACTCTTTATACAAAGGGTGGGCAGAAGGAAAAGCGCTATCTACAAGTTGAAGATATAGTTATGAGGGACACTATAGTAGCAGATGGGACTGTCCTTAATAAAGGAGAAGAACTTTTTAAATATAAACATCATGTACAGAAAATGTTTGGGCGTATTAAGACAGAAGAAATAGCCAAACAAGTAACAAAAGCAGGAAAGATACAATTTGTTAAAGCTTTTGATGAAAATCGGCCTATATGGGTACTGAAAGATGAAGTGATAGGGATTATTGGAGAAGCAGCAAGCACTCATGAAGAGGTCATAGGGTGGTATCAGAAAAATATGGTTCGGTAAGTAAAGGTGGTTAGAGTGAAAAAAGAATTTTATAAGATGGGAACATTACTACTCGTATTAAGCTACAGTATTTTATACTGTGGAGAAGCATTACTTAGGCAGGATTTTCTAGGGATCTTTAGATGGATGATGGAGTATCCTTTAAGTTTTTTTATAAATTGGGTGCTTCTATGGCTATTACTTTTGGGCACATGCGTGCTTTGTAAAAAGCCTGGGAGAGGTGTGCTTATAGTAGGGTGTATCTATATGACTTTCTGTGTTATTTCCTTTTATAAATTTATCATTAGTGGAGAATATTTAACACCGGCTGATTTAATACTAGCGGGAGAGGCAGCAAGTATTAGTAAGGAAATGAATATACAGCTTGAGAGGCATGTAGTTATTGGTGTCCTTTTAAGTTTAATAAGTATGCTAGCCGCATATAAATGTAAGCCCCTTTCACTTAGGCGTAAACACCGTATGATAGGGGGGATACTTTTTAGCACCTTATTCTTTACAACAGCAATCATTGGGGCTAAGGTATGCCCTTCACATGAGGAAGTACAAAAAGAGGAAAAGAGCCTTACTATTAATAAGCAGTATAATGACAATGGTTTTATGATAGGTTTCACCCAGGAGGTAGTGGATTTAATCATTGAAAAGCCTGAAGGTTATAGTGAAGATACAGTAGAGAATTTACTTAGGCCTTATAAAG
>JAHLFD010000214.1:0-5659 GCA_018883975.1 Candidatus Niameybacter stercoravium | reverse complement strand
AAAAGAGTTTATTGAATTTATGGTGCGTTCAGGTGTACTTACTTTTGGAGATTTCACAACTAAAAGCGGTAGAAAAACACCTTACTTTGTAAACACAGGAAACTATAAAACAGGTTATCAAGCAGGGAAACTTGGTGAGTTTTATGCAAAATGTATTACAGAAAATATAAAAGATGATGTAGATGCTTTATTTGGACCAGCTTACAAAGGAATTCCATTATCTGTAGCAACAGCTATTTCTCTTGCAAATAATCATGATAAAGATGTAAACTACTGCTTTAACCGTAAAGAAGCTAAAGACCACGGTGAAGGTGGTACAATGGTAGGGTACAAACTTCAAGATGGAGACAAAGTGATCATCGTAGAAGACGTTATCACAGCTGGAACAGCTATTCGTGAATGTCTTCCTGTTTTAAAAGCAGCAGCAAATATTGAGATTGCTGGACTTGTTATTTCTGTAGACCGTATGGAAAGAGGTCAATCAAACAGAACTGCTATTCAAGAAATTGAAGAAGAATTTGGTATTAAAACATACCCAATCGTTACAGTAAGAGAAATTATCGAAACACTTCACAATGTAGAAATCGATGGAAAAGTTGTAATCGATGATGAAATGCGTGCGCGTATGGAAGCATACCTTGCTGAATACTGCGTAAAATAATTAGAAAAGTAGCTAGTAAAAAGAATGCCTAGGGAATCCTGGGCATTCTTTTTTACTTTTAGTATAAAGAGGATATTAAATAAGTACACTAATGACTTATTTGAATGAGATTCAACTATTAGTTTAATTTTTAATTAGTTCAATTTTTAATATATTAAAGTGTGTAAATTAATGGAAAAGTTATCGTTTCTATTAAAGCGCATACCTATATGAATACTGATGTAGAAGTGAAATGACTGAAATAGTTAGAAAAGTAGCTTCACTTAGAAGTGACTTTTTTAAGAGGCCTAGCTTGTTATTTTAAGGGAAATGTGTTAAGATGAGGGTTGCCGAGAAAAAGAGAAACGAAAATAGACAAATTTAATAGATTGTAGAGGTATAGATTATAGAAACAAGACTTTTTAATGACCTAGATATTTCCAGCGAGATCAAACGCGCTATAAGTGATATGCAATTTGAAGAGATGACACCTATTCAGGCGAAATCTATTGATCCAATTATGGACGGAAAAGATGTTATTGCACAAGCTCCTACAGGAACAGGTAAAACATGTGCCTTTGGTATTCCAGTAGTTGAAAGAATAGATACAAACAGTGATAAAGTACAAGCTCTTATCCTTTGCCCAACGAGAGAGCTTGCAAACCAAATCGGAGAAGAACTTCGCTCACTTTGTAAATATAAAAGCAATGTACGTACATTAGCTGTTTATGGGGGACAACCTATGGACAGACAAATTATGGCTCTTAAGAAAAGACCACAAATCATTATCGGTACACCAGGCCGTGTGATGGATCACTTAAGAAGACGTACACTTAAATTAGAAGACTTACGTATGCTCGTATTAGACGAGGCGGATGAAATGCTTAACATGGGCTTTAGAGAAGATATTGATACAATTCTTCAAAGCGCTCCAGAAGAAAAACAATTCATCTTATTCTCTGCTACACTTCCAAAAGCTATTCAAGATATTGCTAGCCAATATCAAAAAGATGCAGAGCGCATCAGTGTGCTTAAAAAGACTGTAACAGTAGATACAATTAAACAATATTATTTAGATGTAAATGAACGTTATAAAATTGAAGTACTTAGCCGTATGATGGAAGTAACAGCCTTCAAATTAGGCGTTGTATTCTGTAATACAAAAAGATGCGTAGATGAGGTATGTAGTGCACTTCAACAACGTGGTTTCTTAGCAGAAGCACTTCATGGTGATATGAAACAGCTTCAAAGAGATAGTGTAATGGCTAAGTTTAGAAAAGGTTTTGTTAACGTACTTGTTGCAACAGATGTAGCAGCAAGAGGTATTGATATCGATGATATTGATGTTGTATTCAACTATGATGTACCAACAGATGAAGAATACTACGTACACCGTATTGGTCGTACAGGTCGTGCTATGCGTCAAGGTTTATCTTATACACTTTGCACACCTAAAGACCGTTCAAAACTTAGATTTATCCAAAACTACACTAAATCTAAAATTGAAAAAGCTGAGATTCCAACAATTGAAACAATTAAAGAAGGTCAACTTCTTCGTGTATGTGATGAAATCCGTGAGGCAGCTCAATCAAGAATGCCAAAACGCTACAAAGAATGCATTGACCGTCTTGTAGAAGAAGGCTATAATGAAGAGCAAATCATGATTGCTTTATTTAAACTTGTAATGAGCAATCAAACAATGAGTGCAAATGACCATATTAAAATGGAAGATTTACAACCACGTCGTGAAGCATACCAAGGTGGTGGAGACTTCGTAAGATTATTCATTAACTTAGGGAAAAAAGATAAGTTAAAAGATATAGATCTTATTAAACTTGTAAGTAATGAAACATCTACACCACGTAAAGGCATTAGAAAAGTAGATATTATGGAGAAATTCTCATTCTTTGAAGTACCAAATGGTTGCGAAGATGAAATTCTAGGTGTACTTACAAAACAAAAATATAAAGGCAGAAAAATTAACGTAGAGATTGCTCAACGTAAAAATAGAAGATAATCTCTTATGAACTTGTAAAAAAGAGGCTGTCCCCTTAGGGCAGCCTCTTTTTGAGTTTTAATTATTGAGCTAAAATTGTAATTTCGATAGCAGTTGTTTGACCTGGAATAGATAAAGTCATAATTGGTGAGTGAACAACTTTAAGTTTCATACCTTTTTCTAAGTCGCTTGCTTTATAAATAGCTTTATTTTTTTCATGTTTAATAACTGTTTCTTCATTAATGTGAAGAATAGTTTGATTCATAATATCTTCTGGGTTTTCATTTCTTCCTACTAATACAGAGTAGCCAAATTTTGTTTCATTAACCTCTACAACTTGAACGTCTTCAAGTGTTACGTTTTCGAGAGGTTTTACCTCAGCTTCTGTAAGTACATTAAGTGTAAAAGCTGCTGTTTGTGGTGGGAGAGAACGTGTTGAAACACTTGAATGTGTAACAGATACTTTCATACCTTTTACAAGATCGTTTAATGTAAGTGCAGTGCCATCTTGTGTAAGTGCAGTATCTTCACTAATATTTAAAATGATATAGTTTGTATAAACATCTTCCTTACCTGCTGGAAGAACACTTACTTGTTTACCTTCTACATCAACATTCATAATAGTAGCTTCGTCAATTGTTACAGCTTCAAGTGCTGGTACTATTTCTGTAGCAGGCTCTTGAGTTTCTCTTGTATTAAGAGGAGTAGTTTCTTCTGTTGTAATAGATACAACTTTATCTTTATAAGTAATTTCAGCATCTAATGTTTCACCAAGTTCACGTACAGGAACATAAAGTGTATTATTGTACATAAGTGCTTCAGAGTTAGACATTACTTTTTCTCCATTTAATTCGAAAGAAATAGCTGGGTCAATTTTTGCTGTTACATTTTTTACGATAGGTGCGGCCACAAGTGTTACACTAAGTGTACCCATTGCTGTAAGCATAACTAATAATTTTTTACTCATATTAAATCCTCCTAAGATTACATGTTTGAATTTCTATATTACTTTAGACGAATGAATATAAAATAAAGTTCCTTAACTGATAAAAATGTTTTATAAGTTAGGGGCCTATGCTACAATAGATAAGAATGATTAAAAAACTTGAAAGGATGATAATATAATGTTTAAGAGATTTGTAAGTTATTACAAACCGTATAAAAAGCTGTTTTTCTTAGATTTACTCGTAGCTTTTTTATTTGCGGTATGTGACCTTGTCTATCCTATGATGACAAGAGAGTTACTTAATAATAGTATACCAAACAAAGAATTCCGTATGATAGGGGTCTTTGCAATAAGTCTTCTTTTGATTTATGGTATTAAATATGCCTGTAGCTTCTTTATGCAATACTGGGGACATGTTGTAGGGGTATGTATGCAAGCAGATATGAGAAGGGATATTTTTACACATCTTCAGAAATTACCATGTACCTTCTTTGACAATACAAAAACTGGTGATGTTATGTCACGTATTATTAATGACTTAATGGATATTTCAGAACTTGCTCACCATGGCCCTGAAGACTTATTTATTTCAGCAGTTATGCTAGTAGGTTCTTTTATTATTTTATTAAATATTAATGTATCTTTAACTTTACTTATTTTTGCTTTTATTCCACTTACTTTCTGGTTCACATGGAAGAAGAAAGATAAAATGGGAAGAGCCTTTACAGCAAGTCGTGTAGAAACAGGAAAAGTTAATGCTATTTTAGAAAATAGTATTGCAGGTATGCGTGTTTCTAAAAGTTTCTGTAGCAAGGATACAGAGCTTGAGAAATTCCAAAAAGGAAATAATGCCTTTAAGAATGAAAGAGAAAAAGCCTATAAAGTAATGGCAGAGTACTTTTCAGGTTCTACTTTATGTATTGATATTTTAGACTTTGTATGTATGATTGGTGGAGGGCTTTTTGCTATTAATGGCACCATTACCTTTGGTGATTTTATGGCTTACATGCTTTATATTAAAATGTTTACACAACCTATTAAAAAACTTGTCAACTTTATGGAGCAGTATCAAAGTGGTATGACAGGTTTCAAACGTTTTACAGAGCTTATGGATGAAATAGAAGAAGTAGATAGAGCAAATGCTATTAGCTTAGAAAAGGTAGATGGGGAAATTACTTTCAAAGAAGTTTCTTTCAAATATGAAGATGAATATATTTTAGATAAAATCAGCTTAACCATTCCAAAAGGGAAAATGGTGGCACTTGTAGGACCATCGGGTGGAGGTAAAACTACTTTCTGCAATCTCATTCCAAGATTTTATGAAATTGATGGGGGAGATATCCAAATTGATGGACGTAGTATTTATGATATTCAGTTAGAGAGTCTGCGTTCTCATATTGGTATTGTGTCTCAAGAAGTATTCCTCTTTACAGGAACGATTAAAGAAAATATCCTTTATGGGAATCCACAAGCTACAGAAGATGAGGTTATTGATGCGGCGAAGAAAGCTAATATTCACGACTTCATTTTAAGTCTTCCAAACGGTTATGAAACTTTCATTGGAGAAAGAGGCGTAAAACTTTCAGGAGGACAGAAACAGCGTCTATCTATTGCGCGTGTGTTTCTTAAAAATCCTTCTATTCTTATCCTTGATGAAGCTACATCAGCGCTGGATAATGCAACAGAATTTATGATTAAGAAAGCTATTGATGAAGTATGTAAGGGGCGTACAACAATTGTGGTTGCTCATAGACTTTCTACAATCCGTAATGCAGATGAGATTATTGTACTTGGAAAAGAAGGTATAGAAGAATCAGGAAGCCATGAAGAGCTCCTTGCTGAAGAAGGTATTTACAAAATGCTTTATGAGGCTCAGTTTGAAGGTTTAGTAAGCTAATAAATAATAAAAGAGAAATTGCTACATGCTAAAAACATGTAGCAATTTTTATTAAAAAGAAGATAGACTCTACGGAGCGTTTGTTGTAGTTTAGAGATAAAAACAGTATGATAATGAAGGAGGTGAGCAGGATGGATTGCACTAAAGTAGGTAAGCTCATTGCAAGCTTAAGAAAAGAAA
>JAHLFD010000213.1:0-2987 GCA_018883975.1 Candidatus Niameybacter stercoravium | reverse complement strand
AGTATTACCAAACGAAAAGCCTACAGGTGCTTTTTATGAACAGCCTATGTGCTGCTTAAATGAAAACTTTAACTTTCAGATTGCCTACAGCAGCGAAAATCCAAACTGGCTTCACCAGTACATACATATTGAAATCGACTCTAAGCTTAAAGACTACATCAGTATTTCTTCTGTAGAACTTGTACCATCTAACTTCCCTTGCTATGCGGGAGCTGATGCTGACTACTTTATGCGTACACCTGGACTTCTTCCAGACCTTATTATGCCACTTAAAGTACCAGCTGTTAAAGTAATGCCAACTCAGTGGCGTAGCCTTTGGTTCTGCCTTACACCACCAGCTGACTTAACTGCTGGGGACTACCCTGTTACCATCTATCTTAAAGATGGAAGTGGTAATGTAGCCGCTGAACATACCTTTACTTTAAAAGTTTTAAATGCACATCTTCCAAAACAAAAAACAATTCATACTGAATGGTTCCATACAGATGGCATTGCACAATTTTATAACATTCCAGTATTCTCAGACCGCTACTGGGATTTAGTAGCTGACTTTATGCAAACTGCTGCTAAACACAGCATCAATATGATTCTAACACCTCTTTTCACACCACCGCTCGATACAGAAGTAGGCGGTGAACGCCTTACTGTTCAGCTTGTAGATGTAGAATTAGATGATTTAGGTCATTACCACTTTAACTTTGATAAACTTGAAAAATGGATTAAACTTGCTACTGAAGCTGGTATGGAATATTTCGAAATGTCCCACCTCTTTACACAATGGGGTGCAAATGCTACACCAAAAATTATGGTACGCGTAAATGGCGAACTTCAAAAACGCTTTGGCTGGCATGTAGCTGCTAAAGATGAAAGCTATAAAGCTTTCTTAGATGCTTTCCTTCCAGCACTTAAAAACTTTTTAGATGGACAAGGTCTAAAAGGCAAATGCTACTTCCATATTTCTGATGAACCAAGCCTTGAACAAATTGATAATTATAAAGAAGCGCACGACCTTGTACAAAGTCATTTAGAAGGCTATCCACTTATGGATGCACTTTCAAATCTAGAATTCTACGAAAAAGGTATTATTGACTATCCAGTATGTGCTAACGACCATATTACACCTTTTATTGAAGCTAAAGTACCAAATTTATGGGCTTACTACTGCTGCGCTCAAAACGTTCAGGTCAGCAACCGCTTTATGGCATTACCAAGCTTCCGTAACCGCATTTTAGGTGTACAGCTTTATAAATACAACATTCCTGGCTTCCTTCACTGGGGCTACAACTTCTACAACAGCCATCTTTCAAAAAGAGCTATTAATCCATTCTTAGTAACAGATGCTGATATGACTTTTCCTTCAGGAGATGCATTCTTAGTTTACCCAGGGGAGGACGGTGCTCTTGAATCTATTCGTATAAAAGTGCTTGCTGAAGCTTTCCAGGATATCCGTGCTTTTGAACTTCTTGAAAGCCTTACTTCAAGAGAAGAAGTCCTTGCACTTATTGAAGAAAATACAGATGAACCTATTACCTTTAGCGTATACCCTCACACTGAAACTTATCTCTTAAAGCTTCGTGAAAAGGTTAATGCTAAAATTGCTCAATTAGTCTAACATAAAAATGCCTGCAAAGTCTTATTTGCAGGCATTTCTTGTGCTATAATACACCTATCGTATTGGGGGTGTTTTGATGAAAGTCTATTGTACATTCAGCTCTAAAGCGACTTGCTCCTTGCAAAGACTACAACAAAGTCAGCTATGCTTTGTTTTAACCCTCATAATTCTAACAGCATTGTTTATGAGATTGAATTATTAATAAACTTTATAGGGTTATAAAATACTAGAAATATGATTTACAGAAAAGAGGGACTGCTATGAACAAAACTTTTATTCCTAAATATAAATATAATCATATCAAAAAGTGTTTACGTGATTTAAATAATACTTTTAGAAACTGCACCGACAATCAAATTATTGCTACACATAAAGCTTCCTTACAAGGTACTATACTGAGCCTTTTTGAAGATTTATCAGAGAAACAAACAGTCTTACTTGATATTTTAAAAATTAATGATCCACTCTATATTGATCAGTACTTAGCAGACTTAGAAGAATATGTCTATGGCATAGCGCTTCCTACATCTAGTCAAATTAAAAAGGTTTTTAGAAAAGAAAAGAAGCTAAAACTTCCTCTCATAAGTGAAGAAAATCCAAAACTTGTGTATTTAGGTTGGATGGACCAATCCATTCGAAAACTTTTTATCACCTATCCTCTAGAGGACAAACTTATAGGCATGGCTTGCAGAATCCCGAATCAAGACTCTAACAATACTCATATTTGTACCTTTTGCAATCATGTAGGTAAAGAGGATGAAGTAGCTTTCGTCTCCCCTATTTGCAAAACAGCTCATGATGAATACCGCTCTATAGGCTTTCACATGTGCCTAGATAGCGACAAATGTAATGAGCGCATTACCTCTACTGAAAAACTAGAAAAGATTTTAAAAGATGTTAACCATTTGAAATAATATAAATAAAGAAGGTCATCCTCTCACTCTAATATGAGAGAATGACCTTTTTCTTATTGCACTTCAATTTCTACTGCAACACCATTTTCTAATTCAATATCTACTATTTGACCTACTTTTAAGCTATTTACATTTGGTTTCTTATGATCATCATCAAATTCTACTTCAGTTTTATTAGTAAACTTTACAGTATAAACTCCTTTATCATTTTTAACGACCATATATTTTTTACCATGATTCATTTCTATAATCTTTGCATCTTCGATTTCTGTTTCATATGCTGTATCATGATCAAAATCATCGTCTTTATCATCAGTTGTTAAATCACCATTTTCTTTTAAAACAATGACTTTTATAGCTGAAGTTTGTGGCGGTAAAGATTCTAGTATCATAGGCGAATGTATTACTTTTATAGTCATGTCTTCTTCTAAATCATTTAAAGTAATAACTTTTTTTAGTGA
>JAHLFD010000212.1:0-31359 GCA_018883975.1 Candidatus Niameybacter stercoravium | reverse complement strand
ACATGATACTCTCCATTATAATGACAAAGTCCATTAGGATCATTAAGCCAGCCTACTTTAGGCATAAGATGAAAAGTCAAACAGTAAGGGTCTTCTTGCACGCGTTGACCTTTTAATTCTTCTAGCCATGTGGTTAGTTTTTTTAAATCTCTATTTAAAGCATTCATATTTTTTCTCCACTTCTATACCAAAAGGGACTGATAAGCAGTCCCTTATTTATTAGTTATTCTCTTCTTTCCAGCCAAGTACTAAAGTCATTACAAATGCTACACCTAATGAGATAGCAAATAAAATGATATATTGAAGCGGTGCATGTAAGTGTAATAAGATACCGAAAACACCTGTTACACCTGTACCTGTTGCCCCTAGGCCTACTACAGAAGCATAGAGTGCTCCACATGCAGCCCCGATAGATGCCGCAATAAATGGTCTAAAGTATCTTAAGTTAACCCCAAAGATGGCTGGTTCTGTAATCCCGAGCATTGAACTAACTGCTGCTGGAAAAGCAAGTGATTTAAGTTTTTTGTTTTTAGTTTTAACTGCTACAGCAAGTGCCGCACCGCCTTGTGCTACGTTTGCTGCTGAAGCAATTGGAAGCCAATAGGTGTAGCCATACTGTGAAATTTGACCAAGGTCAATGATAGAGTACATATGGTGTACGCCCGTTACTACTGTAGAAGCATAAATACCACCCATTAAGAAACCACCGATACCAAATGGAAGCTGAATAAGTTGTTGTACACCGGTTAATACAGCATTCTCAATAAATACAAATACTGGTCCTACTAATGTTAAAGTTAAATAACCTGTTACAAAGATTGTTACAAGTGGTGTTATAAATAAGTCAAACATTTCTGGTACAATTTTATGAAGTTTAATTTCAAGCCTACTCATAATCCAAACAGAAATAACGATAGGGATAACATGACCTTGATAGCCTATTAATGGGATTTCGTATAATCCCCCCCATACACTCTGCATAGCGTGATAGCCTTCTGCTGATACAGTCCAAGCATTTTGAAGATCTGGATGAATCATAATCATAGCTATAACCGCACCAAGATAACGGTTTCCACCAAATACTTTAGCTGCACTAAAGCCAATAAGGATTGGTAAGAATACATAAGCTGCATTACTAAATAGTTTTAAGAACACAAAAATCGAACCTTGTGTGTTAATATCGATAAAACCATTGTTAACACAGAAAGTAATAGCTTCTGTAAGTCCCATCATCAGTCCCCCTGATACAATAGCAGGAATAATTGGTACGAAAATATCACCTAATGTTTTAATAAGCTTTTTAAATTTGTTTGTGTTAGCATCTGCTGCTTTTTTAAGTTCATCCTTAGAAACCTCTTCACCACCTGTTAAAGCTAATAACTCAGAATATACTTTGTTCACTGTACCTGTTCCAATAATAAGTTGAAGTTGCCCTGATGCAAAAAATACCCCTTTTACACCTTCAATATTTTCAAGTTCAGCTTTATTGACTTTTTCGTTAGATGCAATAACAAGTCTCAGTCTTGTTGCACAGTGCGCTGCTGATACGAGATTTTCTTGCCCACCTAATTCTTGTAAAATAAGCTGAGCTACTTTTTTATGATCCATAATACCCTCCCTTTTCTTGTGTTATCGATTTCACTTTTATCAAAAATTAAAATTACATAATTTTTTTTATTACTGGTTTTATATTAAAACTGTATATGTAATCGTTTCCACATTGTATCCATATTATAGGGGGATTTACCTTCATTTGTAAATATTTATTTTTGCTTAAATTACTTTTTATTTATTGTGCATTTATTACAGTTTTACACATTCATTCATTTTCATTTAAAGCATTAAAAAAAGGCAGTTACTCTGATACATTAGTTTTTTAATACTTAATGTAGAGCAACTACCTGCATTTTATACTTTTTATTAGCCTAAACTTTCTCTTTGCTGAAGCTCAAATCCTAACTTCACTTTTCTTATAATAGGCTTTTCTTCCTGAAGATTTTCAAGAAGCATACGACCTGCTGTAATACCACTTGTCTTGTAGTAATAATGCATAGAAGTAAGCTGCGGTGTGATTACCTTAGAAACTTTAGAATCTCCTATTCCTGCTACTGCTATCCCATGTAAATCCTTATATTTTTCTTTGATGGCTGCAATAGCCCCTACTGCAATATTATCTGTAGCACAAAATACACCATCTACATCAGGATGTACATCGACTAACTCACTCATGGACTCATAACCTGATTCACTCGAGAATTCCCCTTCTCTTATAAGACTCTCATCTATGCTCCTACCAGCTTCTTTAAGTGCATCCTCATACCCCTTTTTACGTTTAGCACCAGCTGCTTGGTCTTGTGTGGTAACGCCTATGAAAGCAATTTTACAGCACCCTTTGTCAATAAATACCTTTGTCAAACTCTTTGCTGCACCATAATCATCATGGTAAACACTAGAATAATTCTCTGACTCCTGTCCTAATAAAATAATAGGTACTTTAATCTGTTCCATTACTTCTAAGTGTTTAGGTGTTAAAATAGTAGCAATAAAAATGATACCATCTACTTGATTATTTTTAAAAATATTAAGATACTCTATTTCTTTTTCTATATTTAAGTTTGTATTTCCTAATAAAATATTATAGCCTTCTTTACTTAGTGTAGTGCTGATACCTTCTACCATACGACTTACTGCTTCTGAGCTAATTTTAGGTACAATAATACCTATTAAATTGGTTTTCTTAGTGCGTAGTGTCTTGGCATGTGCAGACGGAATATACCCTGTTTCATCTATAATCCTTTGGATTTTGTCTCTATTATCTTGACTTACATAGCCATTATTTAAAAACCTTGAAACAGTTGCATTAGACACGCCTGCCAGTTTTGCAATTTTACTGATATTCATACGTTCACCTTGCTTTACTTTTGCTTTTCCTTTAGCCTATCATAAGCTTTAAACATTGACAAGCTGAAGTACCTGGGCCACTACTTTTACACGTAGAGGCCCTTGCCCTGAAAAATAGGCGATATATAGCATGGCTTCTACTGCATACTTATCCTTTGTAGAAATATTCATTTTCTAACCCCTATCTTTTTAGTAATGTTTCCATGAAACCTCTTACTTTTCCTATGTAATTAAAGATTATTAATTTTTTATTTCCTACTTTTATAGTAAAGATTATATTTTCATTCTCTCGAATTGCTAACAAACAGTTTTATTGTTTAGAATTTTATTTCAACAATAAAAAATACCGTATCTCCTTATAGGTGTCTAGGAAATACGGCATAGCTTATTATTCACGTGTAAAAATAAAATGGTTTTGGGTAGATAAAGTCTCATTAAACCTATACCCGTCTTCACCAAATGCTTTAAGTTCATCTATCTGATCAATTTGCTTAGTGGTTATATAACGAACCATCTGCCCCCTAGCTTTTTTCGCATACATACCTACGACTTTGTATTGTCCATTTTTATAGTCTTTAAAGCTTACCTCAATAACAGGATAATGCTTTTGAATAGCTTTTAAGTCAAGTACTTTACTATACTCTTCAGAAGCAAGTTGAATAAGTGCCTTATCTCCACTCGTTTCTGAAAGTAATTGTAAAAAGTACTCTGTTAGATGTTCTTTCCAGTACTTATAAAGATCTTTTCCCCTTGGATTTGGTAGTTTAGTCCCCATCTCTAAGCGGTAAGGCTTAATACACTCCAAAGGTTTAATCACCCCATAAAGCCCTGATAAAATACGTACATGGTCATTCAAATATACAAGCTCCTCTTGCCCTAGGCTCTGTGCATCTAATCCCTTATAAGCCTCTCCATAAAAGTATAATATAGCTTCATAGGCTTGCATTAGACTTATATCCTCAAATGTATGATTTCTCTGTTCATTTACTTTAGCCAAATCGAGTGACATTTTCATAAGCTTAGCAAGCTCTTCCTGAGAGTAACTTTGAAGAATCTTCATAAGTTCTACCGTTTGCTCATGAAATTTTAGTGGCTTATAGCTCTTAAGCCCACCTTCTTCTACCATACTAAACGTTTTGGCTGGAGATAAAATAGCTAACATAGTAACGCCCTCCTTTTTTTCTATTATACAAAACAAACTTACCACTTTACAAACATTAAATTCTATATGATAATAATTATTAGATATACTTCAGATAAAACCAAGGAGGTTTGTAAGATGGAAAATGTAATTTTAGAAGTTGGTATGAAAGCTCCTGACTTTGTTCTTATGGGGTCAGATAATAAAGAACACCGTTTAAGTGATTACTTAGGTAAAAAAGTTATTTTATACTTTTACCCTAAAGATAATACACCAGGCTGTTCTAAAGAAGCTGAAGCTTTTAGAGATAACTTTGAGCACTTCTCAAAAGAAAATGCTGTTATTTTAGGTGTAAGCCGCGATACATTAACTGCACATGCTAAATTTATTGCCAAATACGACTTACCTTTCGTACTTCTTTCAGATAAAGAAGAAGTAGTATGTAAACTCTATGATGTATTAAAAGAAAAAACTATGTGTGGACGTACAGGTATCGGTATTGAAAGAAGTACTTTTGTTATTGATGAACAAGGTATGCTTACAAAAATCTACCGTAAAGTTAAAGTTGCAGGTCATGTTGACACTGTAAAATGCGAACTAGCCTAGTCCATAAAATCTATTTACAAAGACATGCAAACACTTACCTTATAAATGCCAAAAAGAGTCTATTCTCATCATTTGAGAGTAGACTCTTTTTACATGTTCTAGGTGATCCTACTTACCTTGTAGTAAACGACTTACCATACATGCCGCTTCTTGCCAGGTCAATTTATCATTAGGCCTATATATGGTATTAGAAGCTCCTAATATACCTCTTCTGACTGTAAACTTAATAGCTTCTTGATCTTTAGCTGATAGACCTTCTATATCTGGAATAAACGGCATCCCCTCTTTAATTTCGAAGAAGCATGCATACTTGTCTGTTAAATAGGGCATAAGTCTAGCTATCTGTAATCTAGTTAGAGTCCCCTCCTCTTTTAATGCTTCCTCTAATACATCTGCTATTTCCCCTAAGGTAATACGTTCTTTCTCCCCTATTGCTCCATTAAGCATATAAATAAGATGCTGTACCGGTATAGCCTCCTTATAATTTGCTCCTTTTTCAGTAATCCATTTATTCTTAAGAGCACTATCTATATAACTTTGCGCCCAAGTAGATGCTGTTTGATTGATAAGTTCATATCGCCTCGCTCCATCTTGACTCACCTTAAAGTATTCTTGTCCATACTCAAATAACTTATTAATGTCTTCATACTGACCAGGACTTTTAACTTTCATCACAACTGCTATGAGTTCCATATCTCCATAGACAGCTTTAGCAACAAGTGTCTGCTGTGCATCATCATGAAAGCCTGTTTTAGCTGCAATCACATGCTCATTGTAATAAGGTGTATTGCTATCAAGTAATCGATTCTTATTAGTTACTGTAATATTTCTATTAGTATTTAGTACTTTTACAGTATATTTTGTAGTAGCTGCCATCTTAATAAGTTCTGGAACACTAAAGGTTTCTCTTGCAATCTGTGCTAAGTCATAAGCCGTCGTATAATGATTTGGATCGTGATAACCATGAGGATTAGTAAAATGGGTATTTAAGGCTCCGTAGCGTTTAGCCTTTTCATTCATTCTTGCTGCAAAATTGTCTATACTTCCTTTAGAAGCAATAGCTAAATCATGGGCAATAAAATTATCTGAGCCCACTAAGAGCCCATAAAGGGCATCTTTCACACTAATTCTGTCCCCTACCGCAAGCCCAATATGACTGCTGTCTGCCGGTACAGTATTAACACTTCCCTGTGACTTCGTTAAAGTACTGTTTTGATTCAGCTCTTCTAGTACAATCATGGCTGTTAAAATTTTTGTTGTACTTGCTGGATATAATTTTTTATGCTCATTCTTTCCATAAAGCACAGTATTCGTTTTAGGTTCAATTAAAATAGCCCCTTCAGATTGAATCTGGGGCATAGCTGTATTTGCAAAGACAGAAATACAAATTGAAAAATAGCAAATGATAAACCAGACTACCTTTTTATACATTTTCTCTCCTCCCGTAAAAATTACTTAGCTTTATTATAGAACATTCTGGAAATTATTGTAAATAGTTTCGTTTCATTTTTATAGTTTTCCAATAAAAAAGCTACTGCAACATCACTTTTTCGCTCTATTAAAGCTTAGAAGTGTTTTGCAATAGCTTTCTCCTTACTTATTCATATAGTTGCCAATGTTAGCCTCTTCGTTAAGAATGCCTTCAATCATAGGTGTTTTACTTACCATAATTGTTGTAATACCAGGTCCATGCCCTGCTTTTACACAATCACTATGTACAACAACCCCAATACTTACTGCACCTTTAAGGTAACCACGTCCATAGCTGTTGTCACAGTCTTGAAGAAGTACCAGGTCACCAAATTTTAACTTATCAAGACCTAATCTCTTAATTTCTTCTGTATCTGCTGTCATAATGTCATAGTCTCCACTATAACCATTACCTGATCCAATTCCTGAGCCCATAAGGTATGGTGGTACCTTTGCTACAACTGGCACTTGCAATTTACCATTTACTTCTGTAACACCTAATTTTTCAAATAAATCAGGGTCAATACTCATCATATGTACATCTGGATAATCTGTTAGCTGAAGTCCTTGCCCATAAGCTTTAATTTGGATTTTATCATCAATAGAAAGATTTTCTAAAGTCTCCTCATCAAAGTATACAAGTACATGGTCAATACCACCATGCATACCTGTTACATAACCCTTAGCACCTTTTGCATCCCCTGAAATAATTTTTGCTTCATTTCCAATACATGCAAAGGTCATAAGAGCTGCATTTTCATTAGTATTCTCATTACGCATAGATACACCTGGCTCTACATGGTCGCCAGCCCAGCCAAAGGCACTGTCTCCAATTTTAACATTATAAGATATACCACCTGTAGCTGGTAAAATCATAGGTTTGCCTTCGTGTGTAATGCGGTATGTCCCACCTGTTGGATGATGTACTTTCCCTTGAACAGACCATTTTACAACTTTGTCTTTATTTGTTTTTAACATCTCTGGTCACTCCTTTAATAGTTCAATCTACTTATTCATTATAAGAGTTCCTTTCTTCTTATTCAAATAAGATTTTTCTTTTTTATAGAAAAATCCAAAATAAATAATAGTTATAATGAGAAGCAGTGTGCAAATAAGTCCACCTTCTATTCCAAAAGCACCACCATTTAATAAATTATCTTCTACTCTAATACTTTCTATTAATCCTCTTCCGTAAGCTGAGCCACTTACTTCAATGTTAAAGATATTCCCTTGGAAATAATTCCAAGTAATATGATAACCTATGGCCATCCAGATATTACCACTCTTATAGGTCATAATACCAAATACAATACCTACTAATGCTATATTCAGTGCAGCTATATAGGATATATTAGGATTTAAAAAATGCATAACAGAAAAAATAAGAGAAGGTATCATAATAGCCCATGCAATACCATGTCTGTAGTAAATAATATGCTGGAAGCATCCTCTTACTAAAATTTCTTCTACAAATCCTACACTAATAAAAAGAATAAGACCTAATAATAAATCCCAAGTTATATGTACCCCATTAAAGTGTGTATCTCCCATTATATAATTGGTACCTATAATAATAATGATAGATGCTGCCCCTAATAATAAGCCTATTATAAGGTCTTTATAATCTCTTTTAACAGGCGTAAGCCCCATATCTTCTGTCGTTTTCCTATTCATCACTTTAAATAAAATAATGATTGCTACAATACTGATTATATTACAAATAGCAATAGTTATAGACTGAAAGGCATAACTTGTCAAAAATGCCTCTATACCTGATACATCTCCCCTAATAGACTGTATGCCTATGATAATACCTAAAATTATATTAATAGGCATTATTACGGCTAGTTGTGCAATATTCATTCCTAAATAGAGTAAAATCATCTGCCATCCTGACCTAATACATCCATCAGGTCCTATAAATAGTTTTTTCATTTCTCCATCCTCCCTTTTTCATTTAGTCTTATCATAACACAATTTTATTTAAATTTTTAAAATATTTTTTCTCATCTTCTCATACTTTTTTTATGTTAGGATATTAAGTATACATAATTTCACTGGAGGTTAACTATGTCTATCAAAAAACATACTACATTCTTAAAGCTTATAAGCATAGGCTTACTTACCTTATTAGTCGGCTGTACTAAAGTAGAAAGCGTACCTGAATCTATACCTAATACTACACCTACCACCCAGGTCCAAAAACCTGGAGTAGAATCATCTAATGAGACTCAAAGCAATTTAGCCGAAATCCATTTTATTGATACAGGTAATAGCGATAGTATTCTTATTAAAGAAGGTCAAAAGGCTATGCTGATTGATGGTGCTGATAATGATGATGAAAAGAGCCTTGTTGAGTATATTAAGGCTCAAGGTGTAACTGAATTAGAATATGTCATTGCAACACATCCACATGCAGACCATATTGGCGCTTTAGATTCTGTTATCCGAAGTTTTCCTATTCAGTATCTCTTTGTAGCTAATGGAGATGCTGATACAAAAACCTATAGAGATTTTATTCAGGCTGCTATGGATAAAAACCTTACACCAAGTGTACCTTTAGAAGGTAAAGAATTTATGCTAGAGGAAAGCTACTTTGAAGTATTCAATACAAACGGTGGAGAAGATACAAATGAGCAGTCTCTTGTAATCCTTTATACAAATGGTGAAGATAAAGTTCTTCTAACTGGAGATGCGGAAAAGGGAACAGAAGCGGAAATTCTTCCAAAAATGTCTGAAGTAGATATTCTTAAAGTAGGTCATCACGGTTCTCATAGCAGTACAACAGATGCCTTTCTTGAACGTGTAGACCCTGAGTACGCTATTATTACAGTGGGCGCTGATAATAAATATGGCCACCCTCATATAGAAACTGTAGATAAACTCAAAAAAGCTAATATTGAAGTACATAGAACAGATGAATGCAGGGATATTATCTTCCAATCAACAGGTAACAGACTTACTACAACTTGTGCTGCTGGTAGCTATAATCGAGGAAATCAAGGTAACGGCAGTACTACTTCTCCGTCTAAGCCACAAGCTGATTCAAAACCTGTATCTTCCTCTCAAGTAAGTAATAATACCGTTTCTCAAGCAGCATCCACTCAGTCTAGTAATGTTAAAACAGTCTACTGGACACCAAACGGCAAAAGCTATCATACGACAGATAGTTGTTCTGCCCTTGCCAAAAGTAAAACGATTTTAAGCGGCACTATTGCCGAAAGCGGTAAAAACGATCCATGTGACCGCTGTCATTAAATAAAAAGTAAAAGGACTGTTATATACGCTATAACAGTCCTTTTACTTTTAAATTTTATCTATATAAGCTCCATAGCCTTCCTCTTCCATTTTATCTTTAGGGATAAAACGAAGTGCCGCTGAGTTAATGCAATATCTAAGCCCTCCAAGCTCCCTTGGTCCATCTTCAAAGACATGGCCTAAATGAGAATCTGCATGACTACTTCTTACTTCTATTCTATGCATACCATGGCTTGTATCTTCTTTATCATAAACGGCGTTCTGTATAATAGGTTTACTAAAAGCTGGCCAGCCGCATCCTGAATTAAATTTATCTTTAGAAGAAAATAGAGGCTTACCACTTACAATATCTACATAAATGCCTTCTTCAAAATGCTCATCATATTCATTAATAAAAGGAGCTTCTGTAGCATTTTCCTGCGTCACCCTATACTGCAAGTCATTTAATCTTTTCTTTAGTTCTTCTTTATCATAAGGATTTCTATGCCATTTATCCTTAATGAACTTTTCTCTTCCTGAGCCTTTGTAATAGAGTCTATAACGTAGCGGATTTTTCTTATAATAATCCTGATGATAGTCTTCTGCCTCATAAAAAGGCATAGCTGGTTTAATAGGCACTACAATAGGCTTGTCGAAATAACCTATCTTCTCTAATTCTTTTTTATATTGCTCGGCAACTTCTTTCTGCATCTCATCTTGATAGAAAATAGCTGTATGATAAGTTTCTCCTCTATCATGAAATTGTCCATCTGGGTCAGTAGGATCTATACTTCTAAAGAAAATTTCTACTAACTCTCTATAGGGCATTTTATCTTCATCATAAGTAATTTCTACAGCTTCAACATGCCCTGTTCCATGTGCACATACTTGTTCATAAGTAGGATTCTCTATATGTCCACCTGTATAACCAGCCACAATACTGATAATACCTGGTAGTTCATCAAAAGGCTTCACCATACACCAGAAGCATCCTCCTGCAAAAATAGCTTTTTTAATAGAACTCATTTCATAACCTCCTTTTTAGGTTAGTTTAACTTGTTTCATATTTAGTATACTATACTAAAAAAGCTAGATAGATATCCTTTAAAGAATACTCATCTAGCTTTTTAGTGGCGGAAAACTCGGCTATTTTACAGCAGTCTCCTTATTATCTAGTACTTTATTATGGCTGATCTGGCCAAAATAAAGTTTCTCTTACCATTTCATCTGTTTCACCAATGAGCAAGGCAATCTGCTGCACCGTCAGTCCCATTTTGTGTAAGTAAAAGATGTTTTCTTCAATATTCATACTACACCTCCCACATCTATCTATTTCTATTATATTGTATTCCGTTAAGCTTATTATTTCTTACCATTTTTGAATTCTTTCCAATCTCCATACGGAATATACTTACCCTCTTTTTTAGCTGCCTTTTCATCTACATAAATATAAGCCCAGCACATCTGTTGGCTACCATCTTCTAGATGCACCTTCTGCTTAACACGTACATAAAGGTTCTCTTCTCCTTCTCCTTCTCCCATGTAGCCTTCTAATAGATCAAGGCTTTTTAGAATTTTATCCTGGCTTAACGTTACCACTTCACCATACACAGTCCCTTCCCCCGGGATAACAGCTGGATAGCCCGCTGGCAAATGATATAAATCCCCTTTAATCTTCCCTTTTTCAACTTGTCTTACTCTATTTTTAAGTACCTTATCGTAATTCCAAAAATCAGTCCTTAGCGAACCATATACAAACACTTTTTCCATATCGTCACTTCCTTAGTTGTTATAATTTTTGCACATAAAAAGAGGTTATTGCCTACTGCAATGACCCCTTTTCTTTAGTAAAAGTAATTAACAGATTGTACCTGCTGCTACTTTAATATCTTCTTTGGTTTCGCTGATTACCTTAATACAGATTTCTAAGCCTCTTGTAATATCTTCAATTGACATAGAAGGTGTATTAGCTTTAGTTGCTACTTGCTGTGTAATATATGGGACATGGATAAATCCACCGCGCATATGAGAATATTTCTTATTAATCATATAGAGTACACCATACATAACATGGTTACACACAAAAGTTCCTGCTGTATTAGAAAGAGATGCTGGAAGACCTGCTTTCACCATTTCAGCTACCATTGCTTTCACTGGTAAGTTAGTAAAGTAAGCATTTTCTCCATCTGCAAACACGCTTGTATCTACAGGCTGATTGCCTTCATTATCCTGAATACGTGCATCATCAATATTAATTGCTACACGTTCAGGTGTAATGCCAAATCTTCCTCCTGCTTGTCCAATAGATACCACTACATCTGGGTTATGCTCTTTAATAGCCTCTTCTATCTTTTCTAAACTTTTATTAAATACAGTTGGAATTTCTAAAGTAATAACTTCAGCATTTCCAATATTTTTATTTAACTTTTTAACTGCTTCTAATGCTGGATTAATTGGCTCTCCGCCAAATGGATCAAATCCTGTAACAAGTATTTTCATGTTGTTCCTCCTCCTATTATAAATTTAAAACGCCCAGAAATACATCAGTAATATATGGATGATGAGTAAGGGAATAGCAACAAATGCTTGATGCTTGATAACTGCATTCTTATCCTTTGTCTGTAAGAGTACAACTGGAAGTACGTTAAAGTTAGCTGCCATTGGTGTAAGGAGCGTACCACAGTAACCCGCTGTTAAAGCAAGCGTAGATGCAATAAGCACATTCCCACCTTGCGCAAATACAAACGGTACACCAATTCCTACTGTAATAACAGAGAAAGCTGCAAAAGCATTCCCCATAATCATAGTGAACGCTGCCATACCTACGCAGTATGCTACAACACCAAGGAAAATGTTCCCCTCTGGAATAACAACTGCAATACCTTGAGAGATTACATCACCTACACCAGCTTCTGTAAAGAGGGTACCTAACGAAGCGAGAAGCTGTGGCAATATGCTCATAGCCCCAATAGCTTGAAGCATACGGTTACCATCTTTAGCTACCGTACTAATAGGCGCTTTTGTCAGCATAAGTGTAAAGACTAAAGTAACACAAGCTGCAATACCAATCGCTACTACGCCGCTAAAGCTTGTAAACTTAGCTACACATACAACGATAAGTGCAATAGCTAAAGATGGTAGGAAAATTTTATTTCCTAGTTTTTTAGCTTGTTCTACTGTAAAGTTATGCTCTGGCATATCTACTTTACCTATATTAACTTGTTTCGTTGCAGTGAGTACACCAATTACAAGTAACATAGTCCCGACAACAGTTCCTGGAAGGTAGCTTCCGAATACAAATATACTACCTAGAATAACCCAAAATGCTGTTGTACCAAAACGTGTCTTATGCGTAGCATCTCTAAATACAAAGAAACCTACCATATACATTAAAAGACCTACTAATATATAAAAAAGTTCTAATAAGAAGTCACCCATTATTTGTCACCTCTCTTTTTTGCCATTGTTTTTCTAATCGTTCTGTCTAAATGTAGATTTTGGATTACACCAAGTACAAGTGCAATAATCGCTACTGGAATGGCAATTTGTACAATTTGAAGTGTATCTACTTGATAGCCTAACTCTTCAAGTGTACCTGCTATAAGGAGTACCCCTGAGTTAGCCATGAAAATATTCTGTGCAAAGAAGTTTCCGTAGTTATCAGCCGCTGCTGAAGCTGCTTTAATTTTCTCTTCTATCTTTTCATCTAATTCACCATATTCACTTACAGCTGCTCCATTAGCCATAGGTTCAATAAGTGGTCTAACAAACTCTGTTTGTCCACCTAATCTTAAGCCCACAGCAATAGCAACTTCACGAATAAGTAAGTATAAAGATAGCACTTTTCCTGTAGAAAGGTTTTTTATATTTTTAATTAGTTCAATAGCACGTTGTTTAAGCCCATATCTTTCTGATAGCCCAATAATTGGCAAGATCAATAAGAATAATGCCATATGTCTTTGTTTAATGAACGTATCTCCTATTGTGCCTAATATCTCCGCTATACCCATGCCTGCTGCAAGCCCCGTAGCAAGCCCTGCTGTCAGTACAACTGCGATGGTATCAAACTTCAATATAAATCCAACAATAACGATCACTATACCTATAAGTTGCATGATGTCCCTCCTTGTAAGTTAACTTATCTTATTATACACATTTTATAATCCAGTAACTACCTTTTTTTACAATTTGTTTTAATTTTCCTCCATTATAGAAGTTTGTAATACGTACAAGCTAACGCGGATATGATTAATTAGGGGGGAGGTGTTTGGATGAGTCTTATCATTGCATTAAGTTCTACTTTTATCATAACTTGTCTACTTTTTACGAATAAAAAATATAAGATTTCCTTTAACAAAATCGCCATAGGTATTATTATATTGGAACTTTTTGCAACAGTAGGCGCTGCTTTTGTAAGCCTCTTCTTAGAAAGCCCTTTAAACTTTTTCTTTACACCTGGTACACACCTTTATGTCCTAGTAGAAAATATCTTCACTGTAGGTCTTGTTGAAGAACTGGCTAAATTTATTGTTATTTATATCTGTACATATAAACTTACCAGATTAAAACACGTTGAAGACTTAATGTTTTACTTTATCCTATCTGCCTGCACCTTTGCAGCACTTGAAAATAGCCTCTATATGCTTGTCTATGATATGGATCTTCAGCTTGCCTTTATGCGTAGTTTTATCTCTGCCCCATGTCATATTTTTTACTCTATTATTTTTGCTTTTTTTTATACGTGTTATCTAGAAGAAGTATCAAAAAAGAAATTAACCCTTTTACAAGGTGTATTTTTTTCTTCTCTTTTTCATGGTTTTATGAATTTTTGTTTAGGTTATTCTAATGCTAGGTTCTATATACTTGGCGTCTTAGTTTCTTTCTTTATGTTCTCTGCCTATATGATTATAGGTCTAATTTTTATTAAAAATCATTTTTCTAGACTTCATTGTAGCTACTGTGAAAGTCACATTATTCCTAAAGCACACTTTTGTATTTATTGTGGTACACCCCTTATTTATCTCTCATGCTTAAAAGATGAAAAACGTGTTATTTATGCTCTCGCTACTTTTATAGGTATCCTAATGTGTGCGCTTTCTATTTTTTAGCAAAAAATAAAGGTGATGCTTAAGATTCCACGCGTGGCCTCTTTGTCATCACCCCTTCTCTCTTCTTTTAATTAAAAGAACGCTTCTTGAAGTTGTCTTTCAACACTTTCTTCGTCTTTATTATCAATTACAACAACGTCTTTGTTTGTTGGTTTGCTATTATCTTTTGTTTTTACATATTCATCCCAGTTCTCAAGTTTCCAAGTATCTCTATCAGATGCTCTTTCAATCATACGTGCATGAATTGTTTCAAGATCACAGTATACCCAAACCATAACAAGCTCTGTATCCATGTCAGCAAGTTTTGCTCTAAGTCCTGCAATGTATTCTTGATTGTTGAATTCTTTTGTAAATGGTGCATTAACAATAACATTATCGTTGAATTCTAACGCTTCGAAAGCTACGTCAAGAATAGCAATGTACTCTGGATCTCTTAAATATGTATTAAAGAATTCTGAATCTCTATTGTATGGCTCATTTGCTGCTAAATAAGCTGCTTTAGAGAGTGGGATAATTGTATCTTTATCAAGATACACTGGATTATTTAATTTAGATGCTAATTTTTTTGATACATAAGTTTTGCCACTTGCAGGTGGAGAACCTACTAGAAATAATCTTTTTTTCATTATAATTCTCACTTTCTTATTTAAACTTGTGTCAAATTCATGAATGACACACTTATAAGGAATAGGATATGTAATACTTCTACCTTTTATAGGTATTCTTCATATTACTACATATTGTCATTTTTTTCAACATTTCTTGCCTATTTATGCAAAAAAACGTTTCTGCATCCTATATTCTTAGCAGAAACGTTTTTTATCTCTTCTTATTTAACTCATTTTATTCACAGGATTCAACGCGTACCATGAAATGTCCTGTAGCATTTCTTGGATTAGCTATATACAGATTTCTAAGTGCTTCATACTCTGTAATCATGCCATCCTTTATGTCTTCATATCTAGTGATATTCGTATTATTAGGTCCTTTCTGCTTAACATCGAAACAAATATCTGTATCCCCCATTTTGGAAATAACACGCCATTTAAGATGTCCTTCATTAGGTAATTGATTGACTCCAAAATTCCTACTTGAACGCCTATCCTCTCCTTCTTCACCATAAGGTAAACAAGCTACAGTTGTTGCTACTCCCATACAAACACTCCTTTCAATATATCCCCAGAATTTTGCAAAACGAAATTTATATTTATATTATAATACTTTTTATTGAAATATATATTATTTTTTAAATAATATATCGTATACATTGTCACTTTAGATATTTCTAATTATTTTGTAGTTTATTTTTTGTGCATAGTGTTTATTCACCCTATTAGTTAACTTACTTTTGTTAACACACCAAGTAACATCTGTCTATTTTTAATTGACTTTGGCATAAAAAGTCGATATACTTACCTATGTCAGATAGTTAACACTAATAAAACAATTTCCACTATCATTTGCAAAATTACTATTAAAACGAGTTTTGCCCCAAAAACTCAAATATTAGCATTACCCCCCCAAAAAGGCTAACGCATAGATTCATCACTATGTGTTAGCCTTTTCCTTGTCATTTTTATCATTTTAAAATAAACCTTTATACTCTCGCATAGATTAATAGTAATAGTACTATGGAAAGGAGCACAGTTATTATATGACTCCTATAGACTGCTCTAATCTCCAACAAGCTCTGTGCACAGCCAATCAGCTGCTTTTTAAGCCTCATTTAAATATGCTTTCAACCTGTTCTTCATTATCTTCAAATGATAAACTAGACCCAGAATGTTTTAAACTTATTGAAATTACAAGCTTTACCTGTTCTTCTTCAGATCTTTCAAGTTTTGCCTATACTTTAAGTGCTTTACATAGATTGCAAACAACTCTTTATTATATACTGGATGTTTCGCCTACTACCATTACACCCTATATTGGTCTTAGATCGCTTCATAATCCTTGTATTGCTCTAGACCTTATTATAGCTGGATTAACGAAATTGGATCCCACATTTCAGTATGAATGTATAGAGTACACTGATTTTATAGATCTTTCTACTCTTTGTTCTGTCTCTTCTGCTACATTTACACCTAGCTTACCTGATTCTATCACTTGCAGCATGCCCCTTTTATCCGCTTTTATACAGTCTATGAAGGGGTTCTCTTATACACTTATTCTTATAGCAGATCCTATAACACTTGAATGTTATAGAGAGGAACAAATAACTTTACTAGGCCTCCATACTGACCTCTTTCCTTTTACTGATATTAACCATAGTATACAGCATCATGAACATGATAACTGCACACATACTACTAATTGCAATCATACTTGCCTTGATACCCATACACTGACTAAGTCTAACGGCAACTCCTGCTCTACCACTGTATCCCAAAATACTACAGATTCTTTCTCTACTTTTTTTAAACCTTCAGATCCAGCTAACTTCACTAAAAGTAGCAATGAGGCCTGTAATAATTCACGTAGTGAAACATGCAATGACAACTGTTCTGATACGCAAACCAACCAATGTACCAATAGCAAAGGGACGACCCATACTGAAACCTGCATAACCATTGATATTAACCAAGAAAATTTTAGAACACGTGATGAAGAAGTAGTAAGGCTGCTTGAAACCATTACAACTGCTCTTGCACGTTATACAGCGACCCTGTATTTGCCTATCTTCAACTTTAATACTTACTTTACCTCTTGCAATAGTGCAACCAGTCTCCTTGCTGCCACAACTTATATGGGACTTCTTACAGCCTCATCCCCCGCAAATGTACCACGTTTTATTAATTACTGGGATGACTGTAATAATTGTTTTATACCTCTTATAGAACAATTAAAGCAATTAAAAACGCCTTCTTTTTGTGTAGAAGGCTGTTGTAATGAAATTATTCCAGGAATGCCTATTACGGCTAATGAACTGAATCAATTCATTGTTCCTATTCTTTTATCATCAAGTTTGGGGAACTAGAAAAGGTATTTCTTCTATACTAAACATATCGTTACTTTCCAGTATAAACGTTGGGTCGACAGGTACATCATCTACTCTTAGTTCATAATGTAATAAGGCTTTTGTGGCATCACCACTATCTCCTGAAAAACCTATAACATCACCTGCTTTAACCTCATCCCCTGTGCGTACTGTGTAAGCACTTAAATGCATATAACGTGATTGAACCCCATTGCCATGATCAATAAAGACCATATGTCCACCACCTGCATCTACACCCTTTGAATCCGGTGCTGCTTTAATAATCTTACCATCTTCAATTGCATAAAGTGGTGTGCCAAATTCAGCTTCTAAATCAATTCCCTCGTGTCTATAACTTCCCCTTAATTCATCAAAAGGTGCTAAAAGTTCTGTCTTACATTGTAGGGGACTTACAAAAAATCCATCTTTTCTTTCAAACGGGAAAACTAGGCTGTCATCTAGAACAATATAATTACTAGCCTGAAGAGATAAAGTTAAAGTTAGAGCAATACCTCCTGCTATTCTCATCCATTTCCTATTGATCATTTGTCTGATCCTTTCTTTATCTTATGTATTTGTATAACTTAACTATAATACATTTTTATTTAAAGGTAAACTTTAATTCCCAAAAAGAGACAGTCGCTTTCCATAAAAAAGGACTGTCTCTTTTTATTTTAATAAAAACTTTGGCGATTATGACAAAGCTCTACCACTTCATCAATACGTCTTTTAGCTTCATCTCCCGTTCTAGCTTCTTTAATATATTGAATCAAATGTTCTTGCTGTACTTTAGGTAATGTAGCAAAATAACTCATAGCATCTACATCTTCAGCCAGCTGCATAGTAAGACCTAATGGCAAACCATCATCATCTTCTTCAAACCTATTCATATTTATACCTCCTTTTTTAAAAATGCTTATTCCTATTTGTTATGTGCTTATTCATAAGTTTTTATTACTTATATGCATGCCGCCTCTAATCCCTATCCTAAGGTCAAACTTGAAAATCATTTTAGGCATTGTAGCTTCACTGCTGCAACTGTCTATTGAGCAAAAAAATATTTTCTATTTCTTCACCTTTCTCATTATAATACTTCATTTCATCCCCTGTTATATAGCCTTTAGTATTACGGTCTAAGACACTTCCCTGTATTTTAAGTAATGCCTCTTCAGACATAGGAAGCTCTACCTCGCTTGTTTCATAGTCTCTTTGACATACCATCTTGACTTTCATCTATCCAGCTCCTTTTGGCTTATTAGCCTCATAGTAGCTTTCATAATTGTGAAAATCAAGGTACCTCCTCCTGTGGGATTATAGAAATTCTATTACTTTATTAATCTCACATAACTTCCCATAGTTTACGTTTTCCGCAACAAATAGTCCTTTCTCTGAATGGTTTGTTTTTATCTAATTGTATATACCAGCTGCTTCCTTGTCTTCTAGAACTACATCTCCTACTCCATCTATTTCACCTGCTGCTTTAAAGGCCTGTTTAGCTAGAAAGACTGCAATGATTTCATTAATAACAGCTGCTGCTGCAATGGTTCCTTGAATAATGGTTGCACTTTCTGGGTCAGGCCCTATAAGCACATTTACTGCTGAGCCTGTAAAAATAAGTGATACACCTGAATGAGGAAGTAGTGTAAGACCTAAATATCTCTTAACTGTTTTAGGTGCCTTGGATAAAACCGCTCCTGTATAAGCTCCTCCTATCTTTCCTAGGGCACGTGCCACAATATAAATAACTGTAAATACACCTGCTCCTAGTATAAGATGATAATCTAATGGTGCACCTAAATTTAAAACAACTATAATCATAAAGAGGCCAATAACAGGCATATTCGTTTTCATAATGTCCTCTACACGTTCTTTCGGCATCATATTAGCAAATGTTGCTGCGAATGCAACACCTACTATCATAAGATTGAGAACTGGTTTAGGCATGATATAATTATTTACAAAAATTCCTACTGCTGCTGTTACACACATACATACCATCGTACTTAATAATGTCATCCTCTTAGACATTTCTCTCTTTAAAATATGACCCGCGATAAAACCTGTCACCCCACCAATAAGGACTGGAATCACAATCATAAGAGGTACAAAATAAAGAGGAATTCGCACATCAGAAATCATACTAGATACTACCCCTATGACTAAGAAGAATACAACTAAGGCAATAATATCATCTAATGCCGCTAAAGGAATAAGTGCCTTTGTTACAGGCCCCTTTGTTTTATATTCATTAACAATAGAGATAGATGGTGCCGGTGCTGTCGCTAGTGCAATAGCTCCAAATACAACTGCTAAGTATAATGGAATCCCCATGAAACTAAAGATGAGCCCAAATGCACATGTTACTACTAAAAAAGTCCCTAATGCTTCTGTTACACATATGGTTATAATCTGCTTTCCTGACTGCTTTAAATCTTTCCATATAAGTTCTGTTCCTATTAATAGACCTACAGAAACTTCCCCAATATTAATCAGTATATGGAACCAATTATTATTCATTATTTCATCATTAAACCACCCTAATGCATGAGGGCCTATGATCATACCTGCTACTAACCAGCCTAATATAGCTGGTAGCTTTACTCTTGCTACTAATTTCCCTGCTATAAAAGCTATTCCTATAAAACAAATTAAAAGTAATATACCTTTTAACATGACTACTCCTTCTTTCTTATTTTATTTTACAATCCCATAAAAGAGTATTAGAATCATATCTTTTATATCCTTGCTATGCTGCATCACGATTTGATGCTTTTCTTCTGGGTTTTCTAAACAACTTCCTTTATATTTCATATGAATATAATGGCTCATATCACTAAGAAGCTCTATAATACTAGACTTTTCATAGTCTTCCTTTAAAACCACATAATCTAAAAGCTTAGTTAGATAATGCCTATTGAAAGCATTAATGGCTTCCCTACGTTCTGCAACTGCATCTTTTAGATGGCTCGGTGTATTGATGACTGCTGTGTAAAAGATTTGCTCATAAAAGGGGTTAGCTTTAAAAAATTCAAATCTAGCCTCAAAGTACTTGTTTAGCCCCTCTTTGGCATCCTCTACATTCTCTGGCAAATTTTCCTTCAAATATTGTGCTAACGCCTCAAAGCATTTGCTGACACATACTAGGAATAACTCATCTTTATTTTTGTAGTGATGGAATAAGAGCCCCTTTGAAATATCATGATTTTTACACATATTATTTGTAGAAGCTGCTACATAGCCATTTTGTCCAAATTCTTCTAAAGCTGCTTTAATAATCCTTTCTTTACTATTTTCACTTTTCTCTTCTCTCTTCATTTAACCATCCTTTCAAAAAACAAACCACTTAGTTTGTTTCTATTCTACTCTTAAACAAACCAAGTGGTCAATTATTATTTTCTATTTATAAATTTTACTTTCTATGTCTTAGCACTCTAATCTATAGCCATATCCATATATGGTCTCCATCTTTAGACGAGGCATTTTTTTACGTAATCTGCGTACCAAATCATCTACTACACGGTCATTACCAAAGTAACCTTGCTCCCATACATGATTAAGAATTTCATCCCTTGTAAAAGGTCGTCCTAAATTTTTATAAAGTAGACAAAGAAGTTTATATTCCCTATTAGAAAGTTCCAAAGGCTCTCCCTCATCATAAACTTTATGAGTATTAAATTCTATTTGATAGTCAGCAATGGTGGCCACTTCATCCTCTCCATAACAACGTTCTAATATGCGCTTTACTCTTAGCATCAATTCTTTAGTCGAAAAAGGTTTAGTCACATAATCTTCACCGCCTTTTTCAAGGCCTAGTATGCGGTCAAAAGTTTGATCTCTAGCCGAAATGAAAATGACAGGAACCTGTGGACTTTTCGCCTTAACATCTTCCATAAAGTCAAAGCCATTTTGCCCTGGTAGCATAATATCTAGTATCCATAAATGAATTTCATAATCTAAGTAGTCCCTTGCCTCTTCTGCCGATGGAAAGGCATAAACTTTATAGCCTTCTTTTTCTAAGTAGCCTTTTACAATATCTCTTAGGTTGGTCTCATCTTCAACAATGCCTATTGTAATCATGGTCAGCCTCCTATCTTTTATGTTCTTTTAGTGGCAGGTAAAGCCACCTCCAAATCCAAGATTTGAGAAAGTATTACCCTCTGATGAGCGTGGCACTTCATAATCTTCTACCGGCCCATCTACAACGGTAATGGTATTACGAATCATCCCCATCCAACATGAATACATAAAAGTGCCTGCTTCATCTGGATTAAATTCTATTAAATTCTTCCCTTCTTGAAGGGCACCAAAAATCTCATATTCTGGTATATTAATAGCATAGTTACAACTTGTAAGCGCACCTGGAGCTACATTCATAATCATTCTTACAGGTATTCCTTTTTGAACAACAATATCTTGGTAGCGTCTACCTACCACATCCACCTCAATTACTTGGTAACCATTCTCCATACGGATACCACTATTACCCTTAGATACATTTTGACTGCTCCCTCCTAGACCTGTGCTTATGCCTAGTGTACTAAACCCATTCATCATCATACTGATACCTAATAATAAAATCAAGTAACCACCCATTTTGTAAACAAATACTTTTGATTTAATGGATAATTTATTAATAAAAAGTCCTAATCCTAACATAAGTGGTACAGTCCCTAAACTAAAAGCAAACATAGATAAGGCTCCTGCCATAAAGCTTCCTGTACTTAAAGCATAAATCTGCATGAGTTGAAGTGGTCCACATGGCATAAGTCCATTTAAAAGTCCCAGTACAAACGGACCTTTATCTGTACCTAATTTCCCTCTTAAAGCAGCCAGCTTAAAGTTGATTTTCTGCATAAACGGCATGCTTTCTAAAGAAAGAAGTCCGGCATTATTAAGCCCCATCATAATCATAAAGACACCTAAAATAATTGGGACAATGGCAAATACCCTATTGCCCAATGTAATTCCTGAACCAATAAACCCAACAAGCCCACCTAATACAGTATAAGATATCACTCTCCCTGCATTATACATGAGGTTTCGTTTAAAATTACTTTTATCTGCTACCACTTGTGAAAGTGCAATTCCTCCACACATGGATATGCAGTGGAAAGAAGTTGTAATACCTATAATAAAGAGCATAATGATACTTACCTTGCTACCTTGTGTTAAAAGTAATGAGAAGTCCGGCATGATTTCATTTAATAATAAGAAGAAAACAGCTGCTACCCCAAGATATAACAATACTTTTTGCTTTTCACGGTTTTCTTCCGCTTCTTCTAATTCATAGCCCATATCTGCAAGCAACTCTTTAATAACAGTAAGTGAAATAACTTCCTCATCATAGCTTAAATAAAGCATTTTAGTTTTAAGATTCACTTCTGCACGCCAAATCCCCTTACGTCTTGATAGCTTCTTTTCAATTTTCTGTTTACAATTTTGACAGGTCATGCCCTGCACCCTATAAATCTTGTCCATAAATCCTCCTTAAATTACCTAGTAGATTTATAGTAACAAGATAATATGGGATAATTACACATGAAATACGGCATAATTATGGGATTTACAAAATAATAAAAGTAACACCTTTTTCCTCATTGCGGACTGTAATTTCATAGTTATAGAGCTCAACTGTTTTCTTTACAATAGCTAGTCCTAAACCTGTTACTCCATCCGCACCCTTTTCAAAAGGCTGGAAGATCTTTGTCTGTAGTTCTATAGAAATAGGTTCTCCGTCATTATAAATAGATAAGCTATCCTGCTCAACTCTGATGCATATCTTATGCTTAGCATAGCGTTTAGCATTATCTATAAGATTTTCAAGGACAATACGCCATTTTTCAGGGTCTCCCTTAAATTCAGACTGGTCTGTATCAACTTCTATTGTCTGCCTTCCCTCATAATCTTTCATGTAACTTATAACTTCTTGTACCAAAAGCCCCATCTCAAACCACTGAGGTGCTTCATGTATCCCCCTAAAATACTCTAAACGATTTAGATAAAGAAGGCCCTGTACCTTTTTCTCTAAACGTTCTGCATGATTGTAAATAATGTGAGCTGTCTCCTCTACTGTGCCATAAGGATAAACACCATCTATAATGCCCTCCGCATAGTTTTTAATAACAGCAAGAGGCGTCTTTAAGTCATGGGAAATATTATGTAACATTTGCTGTTTAGCCTCTTCTTCCTCACATAACCTTTTTCTCATTCTATCTAAAGAACACATGACTTCCTGAAACTCTTCCGTATAGTTATTAGTGGGTATAGCATTTCTTAAATTATCTCCCTCTATCGTATCTAATACCCCTTGTATATCTTTTAAGTTATTAATAAGTCTACTTGTCCACTTTAAAAATACAATTAAAATTAAAATAAAAATAAATACAGCAATGCTTAATGTGTTCAGAAGTAGCTCATGAGCAAGTACTTCACTCGTATTATCCACCTTATAGGAAACGAGCATCTCTCCTGGCCTAATCTTATTAATAAGATAATAAATATGTTCATTTGGAGTCTTATACATGTGGAAACTTACCACTTGTTCCGCTTTTGTCCCTTCTCCTTTTATTCCTTTAAAAAACTCAGGATACATCATAAGATGATGTAAAATTTCCGGGTCAAGCTGTTCTTCCTCATAAAGGGATTCGTTATCTAAAACGGTATAATGATACACATCTGTAATAGGCCCTTCCCTATAAGCTTCTTCTTCCTGAATAAAAGCCTGCTGTTCCTCTAATAAAATATGATACATTTTATGATTAACCAGGTATTTAATACTCATAGGTAGTACAATCCCAAACATGCCAAGGGTCAGGATGATAACCACAATTATTGTAATAATAAGCTGATTATTAATTTTAACCATAAACTTTGAAAGATAGTTCATATAAACTCCTTATTACTTGATAAACTAAAAAAATATACTTATAGATTTCTCCATAAGTACATTTTTACTTATTATCACATTATTTTAATATATGCACAAGCCTTTTCATCTCGTCTGCCTAAAGCTTATTAGTAACTTCTTTTAGCTGATGAAAATGCTAATTATATGCTTAAGTTATACTTGTTCCCATCCCTTAAAACATAGTATACTGAAAGTATTATGAAAGGAGTGATTGTATGCGTTCTAATCCAATGATTAGAAAAGGTTTTTCACAGGCTAATGCCTATGATGGACCTGTTATGAGTATCAAAGGAACTCGTAATAAGACCTTTTTATTAGTTGGTATTACGACACTTATTAGTATTTTCTCATTTGTATTATGTATCATGAACCTTTATAGTACAGGTTCTTTTAGCACAGCCTATGGTTTATCTACCTTTGGCTCTATTGGTGCTTTAGTACTTGCCTTAGTAACGAGTTTTAAACCTCAGCTCTCTAAAACTACAAGCATTATCTATGCAGTATTTGAAGGACTCTTAATCGGTAGTATCTCACTAGTATTTGAGCTTTACTTCCCAGGCATTATTATCCGTACTATGCTCCTTACACTACTTGCTGTTGTACTAACACTTGCTCTTTATAAACAAGATCCTAGTGTAGGTGGTCGCATCCGTAAGGGTGTTATGATTGCAACCCTATCTGTTGTAGGTGTATCTCTTATTGGCTTAGTGTTTAGCCTTTTCGGTATCCCCTTTATTTTCTGGGGTAATAATTTAGTAGGTATTGGCTTTAGCCTTCTCGTGGTAGGTATTGCGATTGCTAACCTTATTGTAGATTATGATAATATTGCACTTGGCAGTGAGTATGGTCTCCCTAAGTATATGGAATGGTACTTTGCTTTTGGCCTTCTTGTAACAATTATTTGGTTATATATTGAAATTTTACAGCTAATCTCTAAGATTGCATCAAGAGATTAATGAAAAAGGTGTATCCTCTCTTAAAACATAGGATACACCTTTTCTATTGATCTACTTTTCTAAAAATGATACATCCCATCAGCTGGATAACCCGCTTTATATCCCTGCATATACTTCTCTCCTTTTTAATATATTTATACAGATAGAATTTAGGAGGCTTTCTATGGTTATTACGCCAGGTATTAAAGATTTACCTTATACCTATGATGATGGTATTAAATATTTTACTTTAATTGCAGAAGAAATTGTATGGGAATTAGTTGATGGGATTTTTGTAAAAGCATGGGGCTATAATGGTTCTACGCCAGGACCTACTATACGTGTTTTCCCAAGAGACAGAGTATGCATCAGGGTTATTAATCATTTACCTGAAAGAACAAGTGTGCACTGGCATGGCTTAGAGGTCCCTAATATTATGGATGGTGTTCCTCCTATTGAGCCCTCTCCTTATATTGAGCCTGGAGAATATTTCGAGCTGATGGTTTCCCCATTGCAAGAGACACTCCTATATGAAGTGTCCCTTTTATCTCCTAGAATTTAAGTTTATTTTATCTTTTCTATAATTTGTATATAAAATTATCCACAATTCTTATATTTTTTTCTTAAGTTAGTCACCGTTACATTCATTCTTCCCCACTTTTAGTGTATAACTTATCCTTTAAGGAAGATAGCATGGTTTAATAAAGGTAAGTTCATTATAAGGAATGGTAAATTCCAATATGCCTACTGCATGTGGTGTAATAATATACTCATTACTAATAATAACAAGTCCTTGGTCAGAAAAATACCAAGTGTCTTCTGTCAGAATATCTTTTATATGTGCTTCATAATCCTCAGATAAATAATCTTTATACGCTGCTTTTTGAACGGCTTTTAATATATAGGCCTGAATGACTTCCCTTGCTTTACACTCATCTTTAGTAATATCCTTTAATGTTAGACGCATGCCTGTACAAGGATTGAAATTCTGCGCAAATCTTGTTTCATTAGGGTGTGCGCCACCCGTATATTCATTATTATTTTGAATAAAACTGATGACCTTATTATCTACTCTTCCTGTAGTATAAATCCTGCTTAAACTATATCCTGCCCAGTATTTCTTACTCTCTTTAGTCCGTGCACTATAATCCTTTTTGGCCATTTTGACATATTGTTTCTCCATCTTTTCGAAGGCCTTCTCTTTTCCTTCATAGAAATCATTTATATCACATGTAGCTTTCTTATTATTTTCTATAGTGACTACTGGGCTATTCCCCTCTACCACAAGCATAACCACACCATCTTTATTCTTAATGGTGTTATCTAAGTCTTTATACTGTATATCAATCTTAAACTGAGACTGCTTTGCACATTCCGATGGACAGCTTATCTTTTGGCTATGACTTAAAGGCCTAGCATAAGTCGTTATTGAATGAAAACTTATCACAAGCATTAAACTCAGTACTAAATATCTTTTCATATTAACACTCCTTATGAATAACTAACTTTTAAGCTTATTATGATAAAATAAAAGAGCTATTACTCCTTAATCTAAGAAGTCATAGCTCTTTTCTCTATTTAACTCATATGGCGAATTCGTGCTTTAAAAGACTTAGGACATACTCTAAGTACTGCGGCTACTAAAAATACACCAGTTAACTTATCTATGTAATCTGTTAACACCTGCGTACTAAATACACTTATCACATCGGGCACACCTAATACCTTTAAAATCTGAACGATATAAGATGATCCTGAGGATGTAATACCTCCAAATACATAAGCGGCAATACATGCGCTAATAAATGAGGTTGGTATAGTGATGATTAAAGCACCCAATGGTGTCTTTTTGCCTTGTAGCATTCCTTTCTCATACATAAGCCCCGCAATAAATCCTGTTGCTATTTGTGATGGTATAAAATAAAGTGCATAAGGATCTGTTGTAAATCCTCCTACCAAATTACTTCCTATACCTGCTAATAGGGCATACTTAGGGCCTAGTAAGCTAGCAACCATCAGTGTACCTATGGCATCTAAATAAATAGGCAGTTTAAACTGCAAGGCTATAAATCCTCCTACCATATTCATGGTAATACCTAGTGCTACCAACGTAAGTGCTCTCGTACTTACCTCTTGTTTTGTTTTGTCTTGCTTCATATCTTTTCCTCCTTAAAGATGTAATATAAGGAGAACCATACGATTTTTTTGCAATAAAAAATCGTATCTAAGGATACGACTATAGTGTCACGCTATAAATACCTTAGTTTTTTATACTGGGAGGTTCTCGAACCAGTTTTTATTTTCTTTGTTAATGGTATCATTTTATGATGTATTTAGCAATAAAATTCTATAATAGTAACACTAAAATAATTATGCTACCTTTCCATATATATACCCTATATATATGGAAAGGTAGCATATTCTCTGCATTATTTATTTATTTGTTTCTTTATTTTCTTCTGCTTTTTGAGCTTCTTCTTTTCTTGATTTTAAGATAAATGCACCTAACTTTTGAAAAGCTTCATCATAAGAGATAGGCTGTACTTCTTTTGTTTCATCTATGATTTGTTTGTTATTTTCCATCGTGCTTAAACTCCTTCTATAAAAGTTCTACCTTTATACTATACCTTTTATAGAAAAACTTGTACAGTCACTTCTTGATTAAACGATAAGGGTTACCCCTTTACCTTCTGAATCTTCTACCTCTACAATCTTAAGCCCCTTATAAGGTTTAATAGCCTTCCTAAAAACTTTATAGTATTCTAGAACCTCATCCATCTGCTCTTTATATACCTGCGTTCTCATCGTATCACCTATTCAATACAGATTCTGACTTTATCTCCCTCAGCCGAATCTATACTTACGATTTCTCCCATAACCTCACTATTTAAGCAGCTAATAATCGTATTAATTATTTCTTCATTCATCTTTACTTCCTCCCATTTGTCATCTATCTTTTTAATTCATTAATGGCTTCATCAAGCTTTGCTCTTACCGTTGGATAAGAGATACCCATTTCCTTCTCTACTTCCTTAATACTCCCTCTACACTTAATAAAAGTCTCAATAAAATACAGCTGTTCTGCCGATAAATATTCAAACCTAGACAACTTGAAGTCATTCTCAATGACTGTCTGACAACTATTGCATCTTAAATACTGTACAGACTTCTCTCTTTTTATTCTTTATTTCTTTATCTTTTATTAGCTCTTATATTTCTATTGGGAGCCGCTCTTATGTTTGAAAATAGCATGATTATTTTTTCCTTAAAACCAATAGAACCCTTTGGCTTTCTATCGCTTTTTATGAATCATGATTCATTTAATTTAATTTTATTTTTATTTTCCCTACCCTAAGCTAGGTAAAATTATTGACCAAGGTATAATTCCATTATGCATAAATTTAAATATTTTATTTTTTTTAACTTTTTATATACCCTTTATATTCTTACCTCTTTATCCTATTTAACTTTTTTGTTCTTATGTATTTTCAAATCTTTTTTGATTTCTAAACGTTATTTATCTATTTCTTTTAGATTTTTTATGATTTCATTGCAATTATTTTTTATTTTAATTTCTATTGACTTTAACTTTTTACAGGAGTAGTATTGTGGACTGACAGTAAATGTACACAACAAGGAGTATCATCATGGCACATACACTAACTCATAAATCACACTTTATATCTATAAAAAAATTAAGTCACTCAGAGGTGTTTCCCAGGCTTACTTCTTATGGGGGCAACACTTATCTCTTTATTTATTGCAAATAGCCCTTTAGGTAAAGCTTATCATTATCTTTTAAGTGAAGTTGACCTATTAGGTAATTTCAATTTACATATGCTCGTTAACGATTTTCTAATGGCAATCTTCTTCTTATCTGTAGGGCTCGAAATTAAACATGAAATGCTTTATGGAAATTTATGTAGCATAAAAAAAGCTTCATTCCCTGTCATTGCAGCTTTAGGCGGTGTTATGATTCCTGCACTTATTTTCACCCTTTTTAATCTTGGTACACCTTTTATCCAAGGTGTAGGCGTACCTATTTCTACAGATATTGCCTTTGCTGTTGGGGTATTTATGCTCTTTAGAAAAAAATTCAATCCGTCCCTTAAAATCTTCTTATTATCTCTAGCTGTAGTAGACGACCTTATTTCTATTTTAGTCATCGGCCTTCTCTATTCTTCTGATATTAACTTTATAAGCTTAAGTATTGCACTCTTATTAGTAGGCGTACTTATGGCTATGAATAAAATTTTTAAGGTCAATAAAGTGGCACCTTATATGCTCGTAGGACTCATTATGTGGTTTTTCATCTACTTAAGCGGGGTACATGCTACCATTAGTGGTGTATTACTTGCCCTTACTATTCCAACTATCACCTTTAAGGATGAGAAGGAATCTATGGCACATCATTTAGAACACAGTCTAAGCCCACTTTGTAACTTTTTAATTCTACCACTGTTTGCCTTAGTAAATACAGCTATTATCTTTTCTAGCAATATAGACCTTAGCTCCTCTAGCACTTTAGTCCTAGGTACTGTAGTAGGCCTTACTGTAGGTAAACCTTTAGGCATTATGCTCTTTACAACACTAGCTACTCGCCTTGGCTTAACCGAGAAACCTAAAAATGCTTCATGGCTTTCTGTTTTCTCAGTTTCTTTACTTGCTGGTATTGGTTTTACTATGTCTATTTTTGTATCAGAGATTGCCTTTAATAATGCACCAAATCTTGTTAATATTACTAAGATCTCTATTCTCGGAGCATCTGTTATTTCTATCCTTTTAGCTTATACAGTTGCTACATTAACCTATAAATCTAACTAACAAAAGCGCTCACAATAGGGGCGCTTTTATTTATCTTTCTTGATATTCTATTTTCAAAGCTGTTATATGCTCTAATGCAATAGAGTCTAAAATGCTTTCTTCTATATCAGTTGCTTCCACTTTTTCTTTAGGACACTCTTTAATAGCCCTTATAATCTCTTCATTTAACCTTACAACTACAGCTCCCCTATGAATATAGCAAGGATTGGGATCGCTAAAAAAGTCAATGCTCTTTTGAATAATGACCTCCTCTTTAATAGGAATATCTCCTAAATCATAACTCCTATTACACGCTCCATCATTATACCAAATGACTGTAGTCTCTTTTATGTGCCTTTGCTTTTTCCAAAACATTTTGTTCTCCTTTATCTACTCTACCAACTTCCCATATGCTAAAATATTCACAATTTAAAGTTAAATTGTGAATATTTCTTATTATTTATTTTAATTCTACCTCAATAACTGTATCTATGTCATCTGGCATTTGAGGATTTGGACCAAAAGAAACAAAAACTACGTCTGGATAATTACTTGTAACCCAGCTATCTGCTATCTTAAGCTCTGTTCCCGTTGCAAGTAAACGTATCTTTTTAATGTCTTCTTTCTTAAGTCCATGTAATGCTACGAAACCAATAGGATTTTCCATAACATGATAGTAAATTTTATTACCATTACGCGTAATACGCCCATATTCTGGTTTATCCATACCTGAATTGTCACATCCATATATGCTTAAATGGTTCCCTTTCATCCATTTCCCTACACGTCTTAATACATCTACAGATTCTTGTGGTACATTTCCTTTAGCATCAGGACCTATATTAAGAATCATATTCCCCCCTTTACTTACACACTCTACTAATTTCTTCACAATCATATCTGGAGATTTAAAGAATTTATCACGTTCATTATATCCCCAGTTATTATTCATTGTAATACAAGCTTCCCACATAACCGGTCTACCCGCCTCATCTCGAATACCTTCTAATGGAATAATTTGCTCCGGGCTTACAAAGTCTCCTGAATAAACTTGTGGGTTATTCGTCGCTAAAGAGCCATATCCTTCCCCACTTACTTCAAGACGATTGTCCATGATGACATTTGGCTGCAATTCACGAATCATATTCACAAGTTCTGTGGCACGCCATGCCTCTCCTCTTAAATGGTCATAAGAGAAGTCAAACCAAAGTAAATCGATTTGACCGTAGTTGGTGCATAATTCTCTTACTTGCTTATGCATATAGTCAAGATAG
>JAHLFD010000211.1:0-4195 GCA_018883975.1 Candidatus Niameybacter stercoravium | reverse complement strand
CAAAGATATGGAGGATTGCTTCAAGTTCTGAATATGATAATGTACCGATTGCAGATTTAACAATAGCAATTTTACGTGCTTCTTCGTCTGTTTCATCTTTAAGCGATGTAAGCATTTCTACAGCTACAATTGTTGCACCATATTCTGCTAAGATCATATCTTCTGTTGTATAACTTCCTTGATTTTTTTGTTTGTAAAGTACAAATGTACCAAGTCTTTGACCACCTGCTACGATAGGTACGATACATCCAATGTAATTTCCGCTATTTGCACTATCTGCAAAAATAGTTTCCATTGATACATTATCTCTAACGTCCATCATAGAAATAAGTTGATCATTGATTGCATAACCAATGTATTGCTCATCATTTACAATATCATTTGCAAATAGGTTATGAATACCTAACACCTTACTTTTATTACTGATTACTAAAACATTTGATTGTACTACATCACTAATTACTTCGCAAATATCTGAAAAAATAACACGATCAGATCCTACTCTTTGTAATAATCTGTTCACTTTTCGCATTCTTTGTAATAGTTCCATTGACATATCTGTTCCTCCTTAATAGTTTATACAATTAGTATGTTCGAAAAATTTAAACACTATACACTCTATACATTTATCTCCACTAAAAAGACAAAGTTGAATACTCAACTTTGTCCCCCCAAAAAATTATCATTTACACATAAATCATAATATCATAAATAAAAAGAAAACTCAACCCTTATTTATTAAGAAATCCCTATTTTTTACTTTTTTTATTGATTTTTATCACTTTCTGTCGAAATTTCTCCCTTTTTTCCATAGTTACATGTGGAATTTCGACATACAGTTTTCCTATTCTTACTTGTTCCCTTTTCGATAAGCACATCTCCACATACAGGGCACTTCTCACCTGTAGGACGTTGCCATGACATAAAGTCGCATCCCTCTCCATTATTATCACAACCATAGTAGGTACGGCCCTTTTTAGTTTTCTTAAGAATAACCTCACCTTGACACAGTGGACATTTTACACCAATCTCTTCATACCATGGTTTAGTAAAATTACATTCTGGGAAGTTTGGACAACCTAAAAACTTACCATACTTACCATAACGTACAATCATATGTGCTCCACATTTATCACAAGGGATATCTGTTACTTCTACAAGATTAACATTTTCCACTTCTTCTTCTGCTTTGATAACAGTTTTATTAAAGTTTGGATAAAAAGCTTTAATAATTTCTTTCCAAAGCACATGGCCTGATGCAATTTCATCAAGTACTTTCTCAAGCTGCGCAGTAAACTCTACATCAACAATTTCATCAAAATGAGAAAGCATAATATTATTTACAACTTCACCAAGTTCTGTTGGATAAAGTACTTTGTTCTCTTTTGTCACATAGCCTCTACTAAGTAATGTTGTAATAGTAGGTGCATATGTACTTGGCCTACCTACACCATTTTCTTCTAATGTCTTAACAAGCGTTGCCTCTGAATAGCGCGCTGGTGGTTGTGTAAAATGTTGATTTGGTGTAAGTGTAATACATTCTAATACATCTCCTGCACTTACACGAATGGCAGGCTGCTTTTCTATTTGTGCATTATCTAAAGCATAAGCTTTTAAATAACCATCAAATAACTGCACAGAATAAGTCGCTTTAAAAGTATATGGACCATTTTGAATAGAAATTGCATGTGCTTCATATTTAGCTGGCGTCATTTGACTCCCTACAAATCTGCTCCAAATCATTTGATATAATCTATATTGGTCACGGCTTAAATATTCCTTAATTTCACTTGGCTCATAAGTAATATAGGTTGGTCTAATTGCTTCATGGGCATCTTGAATTTTAGCTGTCTTTGATTGTTTAGCTTTTGTATCAGATTTTACATATTCTGGGCCAAATTTATTTGTAATGTATTCTATAGCTTGTTCTTTAGCTGTATCTGAAATTCTTACAGAGTCTGTACGAATATAAGTTACAATACCCACTTCTTTTTTACCAATTTTAACCCCTTCATAAAGCTGCTGAGCAATGTTCATCGTCTTTTGAGTAGAGAATCCTAAGTGCTTTGCAGCCTCTTGTTGCATAGTACTTGTTGTAAAAGGAAGAACTGGATTTTTGACACGCTCTGATACCTTAGTAGAAACCACTTCAAAAGGTTTATTTTCACAAGCCGTAACAATAGCCTGCGCCTCTTTTTCACTTCTAATATCAACCTTTTGCTGATCTATCTTATCTAATTTTGCTTCAAAACCTTTTGTTTTACCTTGTTTAAATAAGGCCTCTATAGACCAGTATTCTTGTTCAATAAATTCTTGAATTTCTTTTTCTCTATCGCAAATAAGTCTTAAAGTAACAGATTGAACGCGTCCTGCACTAAGTCCTTTTCGGATTTTCTTCCATAAAATCGGACTAATTTTATATCCTACTAAACGATCAAGTACCCTTCTTGCTTGCTGTGCATCTACTAAATCCATATTAACTTCTCTAGGATGTTTAATGGCTTCTTTAACAGCTTGTTCTGTAATTTCATTAAAGGTAATACGATATACCTTTTTATCTTCTAACTTTAAGGCATGATATAAATGCCATGAAATAGCTTCCCCTTCTCTATCGGGGTCAGTTGCAAGATAAATACATTTAGCACTCTTAGCTTCTTTACGTAATTTCTGCAAAAGTTCCCCTTTGCCACGAATTGTAATATATTTAGGGTCATAATCATGTTCTACATCAATTCCTAACTGACTCTTAGGCAGATCACGTACATGTCCTATAGAAGCTTCCACCTTATAATTTTTCCCTAGAAATTTGCTAATTGTATTTACTTTGGCTGCTGACTCCACAATGACCAAGTTACTTGCCATAATAACCTCCTAATCACTCTAATTCAAACGGATGTACCGTCTACCCGGTAACCGTGTGATGAATCCTTTTATCTCTAATTTTAATAGTATTTTTTCAATCTGATGTTCTGACATATTGCTTTTTTGTGCAACATCTAATAATGGTGTCGGTTGCCAACTTAAGTTATCATATACCATTATTTCAACTTTATCAAGTAGTAGTATGTGATTGTTGGTATAATTATTTTCAAAATTGTCACACTGAATAGGCAACTGATACACGAGTTCTTCTATAATATCTTCTACACAAGTTACCATTTTAGCCCCTGCTTGAATAAGCTTATTTGTTCCTTTACTAAGCGGATTATTTATATTGCCTGGCACTGCAAAAACTTCTCTATTCTGCGCTAAAGCTAAGTGGGCTGTAATAAGCGAACCACTTCTTTGTGCTGCTTCTACTACTACAGTTCCTAAAGATAAACCACTAATGATACGATTACGCATAGGAAATTGATAAGCTCTAGGCTCTGTACCAGGTAGAAACTCTGACAACAGGCACCCTCTTTCTAAAAGTGCCTGATATAAAGTTCTATTCTGCTTAGGATAACATATATCCACGCCACACCCAAGTACTGCTAATGTACGATTTCCTTTACTTAAAGCCCCTTTATGTGCCGCTTCATCTATTCCTAGTGCCATCCCACTTACAACACTAAAGCCCGCTTTCCCTAATTCATTGCCAAGCTCCTTAGCAACGCTATATCCATATTCTGTACATTTTCTTGCACCTACGATAGCAACAGATGGCCAGCTAACAAGTGTTGTATCCCCTTTTAGGAAAAAGACAATAGGTGGGTCATCTATTACCTTTAATCTGTCTGGATAATCTTCATCTTCTATTGTCACCATAGTAATACCTTGATGTACTAAAGATTCATAGCAATTTTGTAAAGCCTCTAAATCTTTCTTTGATGCTTGTATTTTCTGCGTTTTTTCAAGATCTATTCCTATGCTTTTATAAAAATCGTCATCTGCTTCGTAAATTTTTTGACAACTCAAAACTTGTTTCCATAGAGTATATTTAAAAACTTCAGGTAAATTCAGTACATGGAACCAAAGACAATAAAGTTTGTGCATATCAAAACCCTTCCTTTCTAAATAATAAAATTAATTAGAATGCTTAAAAAATTCATTTTTGGTTAAGCTTTAACTAATGATTTTTTTGAAAGGATAACCGTATGTTTTGTAAATTAATCAGTTCATGTCTAAATGGTTTCAAATCAATTGAAGTTCATGTAGAAGTAGACGTATGTGATGGCCTTCCTTCCTTTGAAATAGTAGGTCTACCTGATAG
>JAHLFD010000210.1:0-10924 GCA_018883975.1 Candidatus Niameybacter stercoravium | reverse complement strand
TGACAACTTAAGGCGCTAATTTCTAAACCATACTTTTGAATTGTTTCTTTAAAAGTTTCTAATGCCTTTTCATCATTTAAGAGTATATCTGGATTAGCATGACTATTACCTGGATAGCCACCACATCCAACCTCAATCATTTGAATGCCTTTTTCACTAAAATAAGCTAAAGCTTCATCTAGACTTTTATCACTTAACAAACATGTAAAAACACCTAATTTCATACCTTGCATCCTCCCCTAAAATTGATTTTTAATGTAGGTCATACTTCTTTCAATATCCTTTAGACCATTAGGAGAAGGCTCATCATTTTCAACAATCACCCACTCCATAGACCATTTTTGCATAAGTTTCATCACTTGTTTCACTGGCGCTGTCCCTTCGCCAATAGCTTTAAGTTCATGTCCTGTGCCATCTTTAAGATGAATAAGTTTCACTCTATCTTTGTGCTTCATCAAATACTCTATGACATCTACACCTGCATGATGTACCCAATAAGTATCTATCTGTGCATAAAGCCCTTCACATTTCTCAAATAGAAGGTCCAATAAATAATTTTCTCCTATTTTCTTGAACTCATGGTCATGATTATGGTAAAGGAGCATCATCCCCTCATCTTGTAGCCTTTGAACTACCTTTTGAAGCTGCGCTGCTAATACCCCTAGACTTTCTTCATCTTTTACCTCTGACCAAGGACATACAATATAAGGATTTCCTATAGTTTTATTGTAAGTAATGACTTCATCTAAATGGTCTACTAACTGCTCAAGGGGTGTATGACTGCCTACAGGTACAAGTCCTAACCTATCAAGCTGATCTTTTAAGATATTTGCTGGGGTATCAAAAAATCCTGCAAATTCTACACCTTCATACCCTAATGCTGCTACTTTCTCTAACGTTCCTATAAAATCTTTACCTGCTTCTTCTCTTACTGTATAGAGCTGCACAGCTAACTTGCTCATCTAAAAGCCTCCTTATAAAATAAGCTTTTTCATATAATTAATGGTAAAGTCTACTCCTTTTTCACCTAGTTCGCCTCGCCAGTTTTCTGAATGTGGCTCAATACTTAATCCGCCATTATAGCCTTTAGCATAAAGAATAGACATAAAAGCTGGCCAATCTGTCTGATCAAGGCCTGCTGGTGGATCATCAAATCTTTCCCCATCTACAATAAGTGCACCTTTAATATGAACATGAATAAAACGATGTGCCCATTTCTTAGCTTCGCTTAAATAATCTCCCCCTGCATAAATGCAGTGTGAAGTATCATACTTAATATAAAGATCTTGCAAATAGCCATGAATAAGTGACCAAGTTGGGTCTGAATGAATAAAGTTGTTCCATCTACAGTTATAAGTTGCAATTTTCACACCAAGCTGCTCACCATATTCAATAAGTTTTTCAAAATACTGAATAGCCAGTGTACAATTTTCATAGTAGGAAAGGTCTTCTACATAATTACAGCCTGTAATGTAAATACCACAATTTAAATAAGCCGTCTTTTCAATAAGTGCATAGTCTATAGCAAGTTCTTCTTCTCTTATCCCTTTAGTTGTGATTTTATCCTCGCCCCATCTTCCTACAGATCCAATAGGCATATGGTATTTTTCACTATAAGCTTTAACACTTTCTACATGATCTAGAAACTCTTTATGCCTGTTATTAACACATAGCTCTATAAATGCTAAACCTTTATTTTGGGCTTCTTTAAAATCTTCTTCCTTAATCCAACTAATTATTCCAAGTTTCATTTTGCTCACCTCGTCTATTCATTTTTAAGTAATCTTTCACTCTATGCCTTTTCTCTTTTGTATCTCCTTAATAAGGCAATCTGCACGTTCTTATCTTATGTATCCTTATTACTCTATTTGAATTAAGCTATGTTTATGCGTTAAATAAAACAGGCTTTCCTGTTTTAGCAGATTCATAAATAGCTTCTAAAATCTGTGTAACTACTAAAGCTTCCTCTGGTTTTACAAGTACATCTGTATCATTGAGGATGGCATCAATCCACATTTTAGCTTCTACATCTTGTGGCTCTAATGCTTTACCATCATAGAAATCTACACCACCAGCGCCTAAACCTGGTTTTTCAATATATTGTTTATTGTATTTAACCCCATTAATACGAAGTCCATCTTTCATATCTGCTCCGGCCTTTGTACCACAAAGTGAAGTTTGTGCTTCACCTACATCTAATGTATTAAGTGCCCAGCTAGACTCTAGTACAATAGTTGCTCCATTTTTCATCTTAATAAATCCAAAAGCTGAATCCTCTACTGTATATTCTGCTGGATCCCAGTCTCCCCATGCATTAGCTGTTTCTGTTTGGTCTCCTAATTTTTTAAATACACTTCCCACTACCAGTTCAGGTTCATAGTTATGCATCATCCATAAAGTTAAGTCTAAAGCATGTGTACCAATATCAATAAGTGGTCCTCCCCCTTGTTCCTCTTCATTGAGAAATACACCCCAGGTTGGTACAGCCCTTCTTCTTAAAGCATGTGCTTTTGCATAGTATACTTCACCTAATGCATTATCCTCACAGGCACGTTTAAGATACATGCTGTCTTCTCTATACCTGTTTTGATAACCGATTGTAAGCTTTTTGCCCGTGCGTTTAGCAGCTTCTACCATTGCTACGGCTTCCTCGCTTGTCTTTGCCATAGGTTTTTCACACATAACATGTTTGCCAGCTTCCATAGCATCTATGGAAATAAAAGAGTGTGAGCGATTAGGTGTACATACATGTATCACTTCAATGGTTTCATCTTTTAAAAGCTCTTTGTAATCTGTATACACTTTAGCTTCTGCTGTCCCAAAATTCTTACAGGCTTTTTGTGCTCTTTCTTCAATAATGTCACAAAAAGCTACAAGTTCTACATTTTTAAGTTTAGAAAGTGCTGGCATATGTTTTTGCGTAGCAATGCCTCCACAACCAATAATACCTATTTTTAAAACTCTATCCATGTCTTTCACTCCTTTAAAAATTTATGATTTTATAAATTCTTTTAAAGACTTAAATCTATTTTTTGAGTGTATGCGTAGACTCTCTTATGACCAGTTCATGTGCAAGAGTCACATACTCTTTGGATGCATGAATATCTTGAATTTTACTAAGTAGAAGCTTCGCTGCCGTCTCTCCCATTTCAAAACGTGGCTGACTAATAGTTGTAAGGGTTGGATGATAGATTTTAGATACAAAAGTATTATCAAATCCTATTACATCTACATCACTTCCTACTTTCTTCCCTAAATCTTCTATTCCTCTTATAACACCTACTGCCATACTATCCGCTATGGTAAAAATAGCAGTGGGGCTTTCTTTAAGACTTAATAAATCATGTGCTGCCTGCATGCCTGATGAAGGTGTATAATCTGTCTTATAAAGATAGTCAGAAGATAAGTTGATATGGTGCTTTTGCAAAGCCTCCCTAAATCCTGCTTCTCTTAAAATAGAAGAGGTGTAAGGCTTTTTACTTGTTACCATAGCAATCCTTGTATGACCAAGTTCAATGAGGTAGTTTACGGCATCATAAGCTGCTTTTTGGTTATCAATGCTGACCCAGCTTACTAGACTACCTTGTATATATTCACTACACTGCACAATTGGATAACAAGCTTCTACTTCTTCCAGTTCCACTTGACTTATTTGTGGTGCAAAAAAGATAATCCCATCTACAAGTTTCGTCTCTAAAAGTCTAATATTCTGCCTTTCTATGTCTGGATTAAGATCGGTTACTCCCACCATTACGTTATAGCCTGCCTTGGCCACTTCATATCTAATACCTTTAATAATGGTGGCATAAAACGTATTGGATAAAGTGGGCAGTAGTACTAAAATATTTTTAGTATAAGACCTTCTTAAGTTTCTACCCAGCAAATTAGGTGTATAATTAAGCGCTTCTATTACCTCTTGAACTTTTTGTTTAGTGTCTGGCTTCACCTTGGGATCGTCATTAAGCACTCTAGAAACTGTTGCTACAGAAACTTGAGCAGCCTTTGCGACATCTTTTATGGTTGCCATTATACGCCCCCTCATTTTCACAGATTGAAAAATGTAATCCGTTACATTTTTAATTAATTATATCTCTTCTGAAAACTTTTACAATATAAGTTTATTATTTTTTTATTTTTTATAAACTTTATATATATCCTAAAACATTTCTTGTGCATTATTACTTTTTATAGTAATAGCTTAATCACCTCTTTGTCCAACTTGTCATAGGATACCTTATAAGGAGATACATCTTACGCAACGTTTATTTAGATATTTCCTAAGCACAATCCTCATTTTATTTTCTACGCTCTCATTTACTACTTTCGCAAATGAGCTTATTCTTAGGATAAATCATTATTATTTAAACTCAAAAAGAGTTGCAGCCTATGATTTTATCATCTGCTACAGCTCTTTCGAATTTATGTTTACAGTTTATTTTTGTATGTATTATAATATAAAATAATAAAATTTATTGATTTAAACTTAATTTTATTTCATCTTTATAATTTATTACATAATCAAGGAGATTTCTTCATGCATTCAACAAAAAACATATTTGCTAAAGACTATGGCATCTTACCAAATCAAAGCACAGACTGTACTCAAGCTTTTTACAAAATGCTTACTGACCATCCTGAAAATACTTGCTTTATTTTAGACCCAGGTACTTATCACTTCTCCTCAGAAGAAGCCTTAAGAGGAGACTATTATATCTCTAATACAGATGTAGAAAATCCTCGTCATCTATCTATTCTTTTAAAAGATATGAAAAATATTACTATAGATGGTAACGGCAGCCTCTTTCTGCATAAAGGGCAGACCATCCCTTTTACTGTAGACCATTGTGATACAGTAACTTTAAAAAACATCACCATAGACTGGTCTATTCCTCTTTCTGCTGAAGGCCTTATTATAGATGCCTGCAAAGAATGGACAGATATGAAGATAGATAGTGACCTCTTCCCTCACTTTATTAAAGAGAATTGGCTCTACTTCAAAGGCGAAAACTGGGAATCTCCTTATGGCTCTTTCTGTCAGTTTAACCATACAACAAAAAAAGTAGCCTATGGTACAGCAGACTTATTCCAAAGTAGCAAACAAGAACAACTTGAAGATGGTACCATTAGATTCTATGGTCCTTTTGACCCAGTTCCTACACCTGGTAACTACGGCGTACTTAGACATAATAGACGTTTGCACCCTGGTATCTTCCTTAATCAAAGTGCCAACCTACATCTTGAGCATATTACTATTCATAACACTGGTGGTTTAGGGATTTTGGCACAGTTTTGTGAAAACCTTGCCTTCGACCATGTACGCTTTGAAGCCAATAGAGCTGCTGGCAGAAAAATCGTAAGTGGACATGATGATGGTCTCCACCTTTCTAACAACCGTGGTGAGATTACTGTTGAGCACTGCTCCTTCTATGGTCTTATGGATGATCCAATTAATGTACATGGCACAACAGTTAAAATTACAGAAATAGTAGATACACATACTCTTAAAGGTATTTTTGTCCATTATCAAGCAGTAGGCTTTGATTGCTGGGCTGAAAAAGGACAAACTATTTCCTTTATAGACCACCTCTCTATGGCATCTCGTGGCACAGGTACAGTAAATCATTTTGAACTTCTTTCTCCTAAAGAGTTTATCATTACATTTGATACACCTGTTCCAAATACCTTCCAAGTAGGTGATGCTCTAGAGAATCTCACTAACTCACCTTCTTTAGTATGTCGCAACAACTACTTTGGAAGTTGCCGTGCGCGCGGCGTACTCGTTTCTACACCTAAGAAAGTCCTTATTGAAAACAACGTGTTTGAATCCGCTGGTTCTGCTATCTTGATTGCAGGAGATGCTAACTTCTGGTATGAGTCCGGTGCATGTAGCGATGTACTTATTCGCAGCAACCATTTTGCAGACTGCTGTATGACTTCTATGTATCAATTCTGTGAAGGGATCATTAGTATCTGCCCAGAAATTCCAAAACCAGAACTTCATAAGCCATTTCATAGAAACATTAAGATTACAGAAAATACTTTCCAGTCTTTTGATTATTCTGTGCTCTACGCTTTAAGTGTTCAAGGATTAGAATTTAGCCATAACCGCATTATACGTAGCTATGTCTATGAGCCAATGGGCCGCAAACATCATATGATTAACCTTGAATACTGCTCTAATGTAACTTTACATGATAATCACCTTATTGGAGATGTACTTGGTCAAGATGTACACACTGTAGGTATGGAAGATTACCCTATTTTATTTAAATAAATTTCAAAAGGCATAGCCTTCTAGTATATAAAAAGCCCTTATGAGGTAGCTATAAGCTCTACCTCATAAGGGCTTTTTATATACTATTTTTAGCTGAACGAACCATCATCATAGCAATAATAGCTGTAATGAGTTCTGTAATCGGCATGACTAACCATATACCTGTTACACCTATTAGGAGTGGTAATAAAAAGACAAGTATAGTACAAATTATAATTCCCCTTAATAGACAGATGATTAATGAAAGCTTCGGTTTTAAAACAGATTGGAAGTAGGTACTGTAGAAAATATTTAAACTCATCATAATGAAAGCGGCAAAATAAATTCTAATAGCACCTCTTGCCATATCTAGTACTTCAGTAGTAGGTTCAATAAAGATCTGTACTACTATGTCTGGGAATAAAAATCCACTTAAGAAAAGTACTATACCAATGATGACAACAGTAATACTTCCTAGTCTTCTTACACTAACTACACGTTCACTCTGATTAGCGCCATAGTTAGTCGCCATAATAGGCTGCGCCCCTTGAGAAGCACCATTGAAAAGAGACATAGCTACAATGGCACTATTAGCTATAATACTGTAAACAACTACGCCTACTTCTCCTACATATTTAAGAAGCTGTAAGTTAAAGAGTAAAATAACAATCCCACTTGCCACTTCAATAAGGAAGCTTGGAAGTCCACTATGAAGAATGCGACCTATTATATTAACCTGTATCTTTCCTTTTAAAAGCTTCATCGTATTTTGTTTACTCATAAAGTGAGTGAGAAGTAAGGTTACAGAAGTTACAGAACCTATAACAGTAGCAATAGCACCACCAGCCATTCCCATGCCTAATATAAAAATAAAGATATAGTCTAAAATAATATTGGTTACACCACCTGATATAACGGCAACCATAGCACGCTTTGGTGCGCCATCATTACGTACAAAAGCTTGTAGTAAACTTGAGAATAAAAATACTGGGCAGAATCCTACTAAGTATTGAGCATAACTTGTAAAAAGCCCAATGTTTACTGGCGTACACCCTAACATGTAGCCAATAGGTTCTAAGAATACTAAACCTATTACTGTAAATAAAATAGCTAGAACAGCTCCACTTAAAGCAGCATGCGTAAAGTAGGTGTTAGCTAGCTTCTTATCACCACTACCATTGGCTACAGACATCAGAACTGCGCCCCCTACTCCTAATAAAAGTCCTGTTCCAAAGAACAAAGTAAAGAGTGGCAAAATAAAGTTGAGTACAGCAAGCCCATCCTGCCCTACACCTTTTCCAATCATAATCGTATCTGCTAGTACATAAATAGAGGTTACAAGTGTAGCACTAATAGATGGCAATAAATATTTAAAAAATAATTTCTTTGGGTCATCATGAAGTAAATCCATTTGCTGCATAAAATTAATCCCCCTAGTCAGCAATAAAGTTTTTCGTACACTCGTACGACATTTCATCACTTTATCATATCTAGTTCTACCTGTCAATTAGCTATATAAAATATCAATGACCTTATCTGCCATATCCTTTACATCAATACTTGCTTCATCTAAAAGAAGCTGAATGGCAAGCCCATCAATCATAGCAAGAAGTAAACTTGCATTAAGTGCCTCTTCCTTGCCATGAGCTTTGATCTCACCATAAAGATACTCCTGAAACTGCATACGCCATATGCTATATTTCTCTTTCATTTTCTCCAGCATGGTTGTATTTTGTGCAAAAGCTTCACCTAACAAATAATAATTAAGTTTCATGAAATAGGCATTAGATGTAGCCTCCCTAAGAATTTTCTCCAGGGCTTTTTTCTTCTCTTCTAATGTAGTACTAGCAAAAGCCTCTTCTAATACCTTGTCTTGTTTACCTGAAACCATCTCAAAAATATCAAAGAGCAGTTCTTCTTTATTGGGATAATGATACGTAAAAGTACCTATACTTATGCCTGCTGCCTTTGCAATGTCTCGTACAGATGTCTCTTTAATCCCCTGATCTAAAATAAGTTCAAAAGTTACATCTATAATCTTCTGTTTTCCTTTTTTCACATCTCTTCTCCTCTTATTCTTCTCTATCTTCTCTATTTTAACAGATTTATTTCCTGCACCGCCTATACTTTCTTATTTTTTATTAACTGTTTCTTATATTTTGTAGGCGTAATCCCTACTACTTTCTTAAACACTGCTATAGCGTCTGCCCCTACATATTTTCTAAATATATTTTTTAGCGTACTTCTACTTATATTACAGTGTGTGCAAATTGTTTCAATTATAATACACTAAACAATCTAGATTAACTGAGCAAACTATACATATGAGTGAATTTAATATGTAGGCGATAAGACTAGATGATTCTACTTGGAAGTTACTTGAAATATAGGAAAATAGAAAGGAGGTTCATTTTTATTTACCTTGTACAATAATCTCATCTGCAAAGATAAAGTAGAATTTATAAGGTTTAGCTTTTACTCTGACATATCTTGCTTGTTTATTAATTGTGGCTACAATATCTTTAATCTCTATATCTGGATCGCTACTTTCCGCCTGTACATTTTGAGTAAAGACTTCTTCAAAGTTTTCTCCATCTTGTGAAGTATAGAAAGTAATATATTCTGGGTAATATGGGCCTGAACGTTTACTTTGCATAAGTCCTATGTTAATACCTGTTAAATCACGCATTTGCCCAAGGTCTAGAGTTACATCTAATAAGTCTGTTGTAATAAGCCAGCAGTTATCGACATAGTTTAGACTTCCCTTCTCCCCATCAATCAGGTCATTTGCTCCATTGCGGTTAAAGACTTTTCTATCATCAAACTTTGTAGGACTTGTAATAGATTTCACTGGAAGAGTATTAAAGTATTTAGCCTCTACCGTATCACTTGCAAGGCGGCCTTTACTAAAAGCGCGTGCTTTTACAATGCAGTCTTCGCTTATAGCTATAGGTGCTGTATAAAGTGTATCTTCCTCCGTTGGCTCCTCACCATTTATGGTATAGTGAATGGTGCTATCTTCATTTGGATTCATCATCATGCAGTAGGCTACTTCATCATACTGCTTAACTTTTGCTCTATGAGAAAGCACAGGCTTAATGAGTTTTACATTTTTAATTTTTTCTTCATCAATAGCTACAGGTGCTTCTACCTGTGCATCAAAAGCTTTGGCATCCTTTAAATAATCTTCACTGAAGACTTCAAGCTCTTTTAAGTTTTCTTTTTGTGACATAATAAGTGTGCAAGCCTGTGCTGTAGGTGTAATGAAAACTTGGTCTTCTACCTGCATACATGTAGCATTTTCTACTGTAAGTGCATAAGTAAAGTTTTCATGTTCACAAACAAGCTTATGCTCTTGCATACTCTTAAGCACTGGTAAGGTATTAATTCTAATGCCCCATGCCATAGTTTCTGCATGGCTCTCTTGGTTAAGTTCAAACTTCATGGCATCTTCCGTATGCGTAATCACCATATTTGTACCTTCTTCTATCTGCCATGTAGCTATCCAAGTTTTATCATCTTCTTGACCTTCAAAGGATACCCCTGTGCCCTTTATCACTTCACCTGTTTTAGTGTTGATAAAGTCAATGCTCGCCCTTTTTTCTTTAGTGCTCCAGTAGCAAGCATTTAGAATTGGTAATGCATCAAAGACACTTTCATTATTATCAATATAATCATTTAGATATCTTGAAGCATAGGCTTCATCAAAAATGTAAAGGTCACGAATACTCAGAACGCCCCTTTCGAGCATTAAACTACTACGGTAAAAACGACTGCTGTACCAAGTAGTTTTCAAATCAAAAGTTTCATTCCAGTCTGTTGTTGCTGTATATGTTACAGGTGGTGTAAGCTGGTACTTCTTTTTAAACCACAAAGAAGAGTCTCTTAAGCTCTCTACTCTGATTTTATTTGCTTTTCTAAGGGCTGCAATATGACGCATTTGCATTTCAAAACCTTCTCCTACATTCCCCCAGATAAAGCTGTTTTCCTGTCCAGCTTGTGTATAACCATAGCCTAATTGTTCTTCTTCTGTAATACACTCAAAGAGCCATTTTACCCAAGTTTCAGACTGACCACATGTCCAAGCTGGTTCTAATGTATAAATACCTCCTGCGCCTTGTCTAACTTCTGCTTCAAAGTTGTAAATAGGGTCTGGTCCAAGTAACTTAAAGATTGGCATATCCACTTGCATATCATGTGTTTGTGCTGGTATGTATTCATTCACTTTACTTGGGTAATATGCACCATTTACATACCCTCCCCAAAGTGTAAAGCCATCAATACCTTTTTGGTCACGACAAAGGGCTCCCCCTACTACACCATATTTTTCTTTAGCATACTCAAAGGTTACAATATCCATTACCCAAGAACCAATTGTTTTTGGATAGTAACCATATACAGCTTTAAAGTCCTGCATATAAACATCTAACAGTTTTTTACGTTCTTCTGGCAGATAAGCTAGTGAATAGCCTGCTTTAACATGAAGGTCAATCACATCACATCCCTTCCAAGTTACACCTGCTTTGTCTGCCATCTCCTTTGTAATTTCCCACCAAGCACCTACTTCATCTTTTTCATCTACCATAGATTTGATTAGTGCTGTATATCTTTCATCTACTACAGCATCATGCTTAAGAGCATAAGTAGCTGGCAATTGATGCTGTTTTAAGA
>JAHLFD010000209.1:0-8135 GCA_018883975.1 Candidatus Niameybacter stercoravium | reverse complement strand
TTAGGAACTTCTATGTTGCAAGTGCCTAATATTGTACGTAATCCACTTATCTGGATACCGCCTACACTTGCAAGTGCTATTACAGGGCCTATTGCAACAGTAATATTTAAAATGGAAAATATAGCTGCAGGATCTGGAATGGGTACAGCAGGTCTAGTAGGTCCTATTTTCACATGGCAGACTATGAGTGAGACGTACTCACCTTTATATACAGGCCTAGCTATTATACTTGTCCTCTTTGTATTACCTGGAGTGTTAAGTTTTATTTTTGCTGAAATTATGCGTAAAAAAGGTTTAATCAAGTCTGGTGATTTAAAATTAGAACTCTAAAATATTCTTACTCTCTTTATTTTTTTATGTTAAGATAAGAGAAAGAATAGAATGATGGAGGAGAACAGAATGTTCGCAGAAATCAAATTAGAACTTAATCATGGTAAAAAAATTTATATATTTGAAGTTTTATCTATTTTAGCATTTGTACTTTTCTTAGTGTTAGGTGCAAAGATACCTGTTTTTACAAAAACACCACTTGGTAATATCATTATGTTCGGTTGGATGCTTATTAATGCAGTTGTGCTAGTGGTCTATGAAATGAATGATTTTACAAAACTTATAGTAGAACGTAAAAAGCCTTCAAAAAATGTAGTAAGAAATTTGTTGATAAAAGTATTCTTTTTTGTAACCATTTTTATGATTAATATCTTTCCTATTACAGTAATTATGATGCTTACAGGAATGAAGTTAGGAATTGATGTGAGTGTACCACTTCTTTCTTTAATGGTAGGATTCTTTATTATTGTTTTAGCTAGGAAAGGTATTCCTTCAATTAAAATGCTGACCTTTTTAGGGGCTTTATGGTTTATAACTACTTTTTCAGTGTTATATTTAGTATATCCATTACTTTATATGGGTATTTTAAGCCTATTAAAGCAAGAAATGGTAGCATCTACTTTCTCAAGTATTTTAGTATTTGGGGCAGGTATCTTCCTGTTCTATCAACTTATTAAACAGCTTAAGAACATTTTAGAACCTAATAAAAAATAGACTAAAGGCGTACAAGTTATTTTAACTTGTACGCCTTTAGTCATTCCTCTGATTTTTGTAACTATAGTACTTCCAGATAGAATGTCTAAGTCCGGCAGAAATAATATCTGCCATCTTCATGACTAGAGAGAGTCTAGTATTTTGAAGAACAACCATGTTCATGAAACTACTAAAATTTACAATACCAGTAATGTGAAGATGACCAATAGGGTCTAGTTCTTTTTGCACCCCTGCACCAGGTTTAATAGATCCTTCACCAATAGCAATAGAGCCTACGTTTTCCATGGCACCTAGGCAGGCATCAATGGCAATAACGAGGGCATTTGGATGATGGTCATTAAGTGTTTGAGTCATGTTTTCTAGGTTTTTTGCATGGACAGGATTCTCTAAGTTGCCATAAACATGTACGTGGTCAAAATCTAGGTCGGTAAGTTTATAACCAATAAGAGGCCCCAGGCTATCACCAGTTGCACGGTCCGTTCCAATACACACAATGACTAATTCATGATGATGGAGGGGCAGTAGAGCAGCTAAATGAGAATCTAATAACTCACAAAATGAGATAAAGTGCTTTGGGTCATCTACACTGATGTAGGTAGGCCGAAGTTTTTTTTGAGCCGGAGCATTCACAACATATCACCACTTTCATAGTAATATAGTTTACCAGTTTGCTTCATATTTATTTATGGAAAAAATTAGCATGTCTTCTTCTGTAAAAAAAGAGGGATAAAAAAATAGAGTGCCTCGACAGGAAAGGTTAAATTATTTAGATAATGTATAGTATGCTTGGGGAGTAAATATGGATAAAAATGGAAGGAGTATACTATGGGAACAATAATTTACGATCCACACAAGAAGAATAAGGACAAGCAAACTGTACAAGAAAACAAGGCCGGCGTTATTTCTGTAGAAGAAGCAAGAGATAGATCAAATGGAGGAAGTGAAAAATCGGAGGAAAGATACAACACACTTATTGAGAATATTGACTCAGTAAGACCTATGGGAGACACAGACTGTGACTATGTTATTTATCTAGAAGACTACGTTTATACTTATATTTATCAATATGCAAATACAGACTTATCTTGCGAGCATTCAGCAGCTATTATAGGAGAATATTATCCAGAGAGCAGAGAGATGATTATCTGTGGCATTATGCCTATTGATAAGGACAAGCTTTCTACAGCAGATGAATGGATTAATGAAGAGGCTGTAGAGGCTTTGGAAGAAGAGAAAGAAAATTACTTCCAAGGTGCAAAAATACTTGGATGGTTACATATGCAGCCAGGGTATGGCACTATGCTTACAATGAAAGAAGTGAAAGCACATAGGGAGATCTTTGATAGGGAGGGGACATTACTTCTATTAGTAGATCCTATTAATAAAATAGAAACCTTCTATGTATATGAAGATGACACTCTCAAAGAGCAAAGTGGTTATTACATGTATTATGATAAGAATCCTTGTATGCAACAATATATGTTAGATAGACCTTTTATTCCTGTAGAAAAAGAAGAGGCTGCAGATGATGTGGTCAACCAATTCAGAGAGATTGGAAAGATTAGGAAGAAAGAGTACGAGCACAAGAGAAAGATGAATTTAACTGTAGTAGCTGCAAGTATTGCGCTTTTAGCTTTATCTGCAGTTATCCTTAAAATGAATGATCAAAATGCTCAAATCAATGGACTTCAAGCAGAACTTGCTCAAATGTCATCTAAAGAAACAGCTACTGGACAAAATGTATCAGCATCAGGTGAAGATACTAATGCACAGTTTGTGTTTAATCCGGAAGGAGCTATAGATGCGGCTACACCAGATGTAACAATTATAGATCGTACAGATGAAGAAGCTAATTCTCCAAAAGAAGAAGTAACAGAAGACAAAGCAGTAGAAGAAGTAGCAGAAGAAGTAGCACAAGAAAAGACGGCTGAAGAAAAGCTAGCTGAAGAAGCGCCTGTTACAAACGAAGAGCAGGTAGACGTGGCAGAAGAAGTAGTGGAAGAAGTAGCTACTACTAATGAAGAGAGTGAACAAGCTGTAGAAGCTGCAACTGAAGAAGATTATATTACTTATGTTGTTCAAGAAGGGGATAGTCTAAGAAAAATTAGTTTTGACCATTATCAAACAGAACTAAGAACAAAGGAAATTATTGCTCTTAATGAAATTGAAAACGGTGATAATATCTACGTAGGTCAAAAATTAAAATTACCAGCAGAATAATCTGCTGGTAATTTATTTGAAAATTTATTATAATAAAAACAATTCAATCAAGGGGGGGTTAAGGTGAAAAATAAACCATTAAAGTGTCTTTTTGTAGCATCAGAGGTGGCACCTTATGCAAAAACAGGGGGATTAGCGGATGTGGCAGGTGCACTGCCAAAACAATTAAAGGAAAATGGTGTAGATGTTCGTGTTGTTATGCCGTATTATCATCAAATAGAAAATAAATTTTTTGACCATGACAGTCACTTTTTAACAAGTTTTAATGTGAAACTTAACTGGAGAAATCAAGGTGTAGGTATATATTATGATGATACCATTATTCCAACTTACTTTATTAAAAGTGATGCTTATTTTTATAGAGATGAATTTTATGGTCATCATGATGATTATGAGCGTTTTGCATTTTTTAGTAAGACTGTATTAGACTTACTTAAACATATTGATTTTCAACCAGATATTATCCACTGTAATGATTGGCAGACAGGGCCGATTCCACTATTACTTAGTGAAAAATATAAATATGACCCTTTTTATAAGGATATAAAAACTGTATTTACTATTCATAATATGAAGTATCAAGGTATTTTTGGTAAAGAACAAGTACTGGATGTATTAGAACTTTCAGAGCACTATGCTACATCTGAAACATTAGAGTTCCATGGTGGTTTAAGCTATATGAAAGCAGGCCTTTTATACTGTGACCAAATTAATACAGTAAGCCCAACCTATGCAGAAGAAATTAAGACATGGGAGTATGGCTGTGGCCTTAACCAATTATTAGAGAAGAAACTTTATGGCAAACTTTGTGGTATTTTAAATGGTATTGACTATGATAAGTATAATCCACAGACAGACCCTCATATTTATAAACATTATGACATAGAACATTTAGAAGACCGTAAAGTAAATAAACATGCTTTCCAAGAAGAGTATGGACTTGAAGTAAAAGATTGTATGATGATAGGTATTATTTCTAGAATAACAGATCAAAAGGGGTTTGATTTATTAAAGCAGACATTAGAAGGTAGCTGGATGATGGATAAAATTATGAATATGGATGTTCAATTTGTATTATTAGGCACAGGAGATGAAGACTATGAGAATATGTTTAAACATTTCTCTTATAAGTATGGCAAGCGTGCAGGCATATTTTTAACCTTTAATGAATCACTTGCGCAAAAAATTTATGCAGCTTCCGATGTGTTCTTAATGCCATCTGCTTTTGAGCCTTGTGGATTAGGACAGCTTATGGCTATGCGCTATGGAAGTGTACCTATTGTAAGACAAACAGGAGGACTTAAAGATACCGTTATTCATTATAATGAAGAGACAAAGGAAGGGACAGGCTTTGAGTTTGTAGATTACTCTGGGTATTGGCTCTATAGAAAAATTCAAGAAGCTTATAATTTATATATGGAGAAGCCGGAAGATTTTAAACAGGTACAATTAAATGCTATGAATACATGCTTTTCATGGAATCACTCTGCTAAAGTTTATGAAGAAATGTATAGAAAACTTATAGAATCTTGATTAAGATTCACTCTTATATCTAAATAAAGAAAGAAACTTTGAAATATGATACGAATAGTGTATGATAGGGATAAGAAATGAGGATATAGGAGGAATGAAAGTGAAGAAGGATAAAAAGCTTCTTCCTGCAGGCAAGAAGGCAACGTGGGTACTGATTGGTATGTTGCTTATTTGTATGATAGGAATTGCTGTTATATACATAAGTTACCCAAGTGCAGAGATAGTTAAATATCAACTAGGAGAAGTCATTTTCAAGCATTCAGAAGAAGAGAATGAATACATAGCAACGGGTGGAAATCAGATTATCAGACTTACTCAAGATGGTGTTACAGCTTACGATGTAAAAGGAAATGAGGTATGGAATAATGCTTTAACTATAGACAAGCCTATTGTAAAGCATAAAGGTACCTATTTTGCGTTGATGAATAAAAATGATCAGAAACTAGCTATTTTTAATGATAAAGGTAAAAAGGGAGAGATTACGACAAGTAATCCTATTATATACTTTTCTATTAATGGCAATGGGGATGTTGCTATAATAGAAAAAACAAAAGATGGACATATTACAACAGCTTATAATAGTAAAGGTGAAAGGCTAGGAGATGCAGTAGAAGGTGTAACTTATATTAAAGATGCAGGTTTTCCAGTAAGTGCAGAAGTTACACCGGATAAGCAGTTACTACTAGTTAATTATATTGATATTTATAATCCTGTTATTACTTCAGTCCTAAATGGTCTTATGATTAATAAGACAGGAGAAGAGAAGGTTTTTAATGTAAAGTATGGTATTGAAGAGAAGGATAACATTATTTATGAAATAGAATTCCTAAATAACTCTACATGGGCCGCTATAGGTGACCATAGAATTACATTCTATAACCTTCAAGGGGAGAAGATTAAAGAAATCTCTAACCTTTACTTAAAATATACACCTTATATAGATGGAGAACTTAAAGGCGCAGGGTACCTACCTGTTCTAAGTACGAAAAAAGGAGCAAGTAAAGGTTCAGGAGATTGCTTAACTCTCTTTAATGAAGTAGGAGAAGTGGTCTATGAAGAAGAATTTGAAGAAACAGTGACCTATTTTAATGCAACAGATAAAGGTGTTATTATTGGGCAAGATAATAAATTTAAAGGGTATACAAAAAAAGGAGAAGTTAAATTTACCTTTGAGGCTACTCAAGATGTGGATAAAGTGCTCTATGTAGGCAATAAGCTTATAGCAGTGACCAAAGATGAGGTAAGACTACTTAGCGGTATGTCTGAAGGAGGAAGTATAAAATGATAGATCTTATTATTTTACTGATTATTTTAGGGACGGCTTGCCTGGCAGCGAGAGCAGGCTTTATAAAAACAGTTTATGGACTCCTATCATCACTTATTGCGCTTGTATTAGCTTTCTTTATTTATCCTGTTATTGAGGCTATTCTTAAATTAACACCTATATATGATGGTATTAGATCATGGATGATGGATAGGCTGCCTGAAATCGGTAGTATAGGATTACAAGGGCAGGCTGCTATTATACAAGAATCATTAGGTTGGATGCCTGATTTTATTACAGATAAGATTGTGAGGAATAACAATCCTGAAATTTATCAATTGTTAGGTGTGAACTCTCTTATGGAGTATATGGCTACTTTTGTAGCTGATCTATGTATTATGGGCATAGCAGTCGTTATATGTTTTATCCTTGTGAGAGTAGGATTAGCAGTAGCGGTAGGTGTACTAGACTTAGTAGCCAAATTGCCTATTTTAAAAACAGCTAATAAATGGGCTGGTTTTGTAGTAGGCCTTATTAAAGGGGTCTTAATTGTATGGCTCATTTGTTTAATAGTCCCTTTTATGATGATGATTCCAGGACTTGATGTTCTAAATACTTTAATAGAAGAATCTGTACTTATGCAGTTGTTTTATAATCATAATATAATCTTGCAAGTGATAACCAACTTGAAAGCATAGAAAAGGAGTGCCGTATAGGGGCACTTCTTTTTTTATGCACCTAGAAAGAAAATTATTGACCAAAAGGGAGAATTTTGACAAATAAAAAAGAATAAACAAGCACTTTCACCTGTTCAGACTAATATTATGAAATAGATACAGATTATACTAGGGGAGGGAATGGTGTGGCCAGTATTATAGAGCTTAAAAATATCTATAAGAACTTTTATACAGATGAAGGTGAAATACTCGTCTTAAGGGATGTCAACTTAGCCTTGGAACGGGGGAAAATTCTAGGTATATTGGGACCATCAGGCAGTGGTAAATCCACTATCCTTAATATATTAACAAAATTACTTCAACCAACCAGTGGAGAGGTGCAAATAGAAGGGGAAATTGGATACATGTTTCAGAAGGACCACTTGCTTGAGTGGAGGACTATTATGGATAACATTACAATTGGTCTTGAAATTCAGCATAAAGTTACAAGTAAAGCACTAGAGCGTATAGAGCATTTACTCAAGATATATGGTATATGGGAGTTTAGAAACAGATATCCGAAAGAGCTTTCTGGAGGCATGAGACAACGTGTAGCTTTAATCAGAACCCTTGCTACAGACCCAGATGTTTTATTGTTAGATGAACCTTTTTCAGCCTTAGACTATCAGACTAGACTAATGGTAAGTGATGATATTTATAAAATTATTAGGCAGGAAAATAAGGATGCTATTTTAGTAACACACGATATCTCAGAAGCTATATCTATGTGTGATCAAATTGCTGTTTTGTCCGCAAGGCCAGCTACAATTAAATGTGTTCATGATATACAGCTTACAATAGAACAAGAAAGAACACCCTTAATTTCAAGAAAAGCACCAGAGTTCAAAGATTATTTTGATATGTTATGGAGGGAGTTGGGTGTCCATGAAGCATAATAAGACAATAGATAACTTAAGCGTAGGTTATCAGGATTATTTAAAAAGCAAACATAAAAAAAGAAGAAAAATTGTATTTTGGCAACTGGCTACAGTTGTTTTATTTATTTTATTGTGGGAAGTACTTGCAAGACTTGATGTGATTAATACGTTCTTACTTAGTAGTCCATCTGCTATTGTAAAACTTTTTGTAGACTATTTAAAGGATGGTAGTATCTTTACACATATAGCTGTTTCTGTATGGGAAACCGTATTAGGTTTTGCCATAGGTACTGTACTAGGAATTATTATAGCTATTATATTATGGTGGTCACCTACATTGTCCAAAATATGTGACCCTTTCTTAGTTGTACTCAATGCATTACCTAAAACAGCTTTAGCGCCTATTATTATTGTATGGGCAGGTGCAGGCATAAGAGGTATAGTTGTTATTGCAATTACCATTTCTATAGTAAGTACTAT
>JAHLFD010000208.1:0-9791 GCA_018883975.1 Candidatus Niameybacter stercoravium | reverse complement strand
GTAGAACTTTCCTACCATATAAAAAGAGAGTATCTATAAAATTAAATTTTACAGATACTCCCTCAAATTTATTATTCAGTTCTTTATTTAGGCATAGTAGCTTTAACACGTTGTTCCTGCGTCATATCAGCCAGTTCTTTGACCCTATCAAAATCTAATCCTAGCCGCTCAGCTACCATTTTGCCTAATGTCTTATCACATTTGTAGAATAAAGCGGTCTGCCTATATTGTAAGCTCTTATTGGCTTTCTTTAGGTTATTACATACGTTATAAATCAGATGACCTCTTTCTTCAGGGTCTAAATGATCTCTAAAAAACTCCCCTGGTTGTATGAAGTCGCCATCCTCAGTCTCAATAGTATGCCTTTCAATAACACCATCAACAGGTATTGGAGGTGGTGCCACTTCTGGATCTACCTTTACATCTGCAAAAGTTGTTGGATAGTAGTTAGGTGCATCCCCCATATTGCCATCCACGGTCATAAACCCATCTCTCTGAGTGGTATAAACCTTAGCATATTTAGGCGCATTAATAGGAATTTGTCTACTATTTACGCCTACTCTATAACGTTGTGCATCTTGATAAGCAAGTAGTCTTCCTTGTAACAACTTATCTGGAGAGGCCCATATACCTGGAACAAACGCCTGTGGTGTAAATGCTGCCTGCTCCACCTCTGCAAAGAAATTTTCTGGATTACGATTAAGTACCATCTTACCAAGTGGAATAAGCGGATGATCTTCTTCATACCAAGTTCTTGTTACATCAAAAGGATTAACTCTATAATGCTTAGCCTCCTCTGGCGTCATAATCTGTACATATACACTCCAAGAAGGATAGTCTCCTCTTTCAATAGCATCAAATAAATCCTCCGTAGAGTAATCAGGATTGATTCCTGCCATCTGCTCTGCTTCTGCTCCTGTGAAATTCTGTATACCTTGGTCTGTTAGGAAGTGATATTTAACCCACACATATTCGCCATCTTCGTTATACCACATAAACGTGTGACTTCCAAACCCATCCATAAAACGCGGGCTTTTCGGTGTTCCTAAATTAGAGAAAAGCCTCATTACTTGATGTAAAGATTCTGGCGTTAATGAGAGAAAGTCCCAGAACATATTAGCATCTTTTAAATTAGTTTGAGGATTTCGTTTTTGTGTATGAATAAAGTCTGGGAATTTAAGTGCATCCCTTACGAAAAAAACAGGAGTATTATTACCTACTAAATCATAATTTCCATCTTCTGTGTAGAATTTCAGAGCAAAGCCCCTAGGGTCTCTAGCTGTATCAGCAGAACCTTTTTCCCCACCTACTGTCGAGAACCTTGCAAACATGGGGGTACGTTTACCTACTTTATTAAGAAACTTCGCCATAGTGTATTTTGATAAATCATTGGTGACTTCAAAATAACCATGAGCTCCCATTCCCTTTGCATGAACTACTCTTTCAGGTATCCTTTCTCTATTAAAATGCGCAAGTTTTTCATTTAAATAAGAATCCGCAAAGAGTGTATAACCAACTTTTTTACCTGTTGTAAGTGACGCTAAGTCATTAGCTACTGGTGTTGCGACTTCTGTTGTAAGCTGATGGGCATCCATCATCTTTTTCTCATTATTCACCGCTATAGCCTCCACCTTATTTTATATCACTTAAATAGTATGAAGGCCTACTCGTACAGTATGCTAATTAAGTGAATCTAATTCTTCTTCTGTATAGACTTTAATGCCATTTTCCTTAAGTAGTCTTGCTGTTAAGCCATCCCCTTCTATTAAAGTACGGTTAAACTCCCCATTATAAATTTTGCCACATCCACAAGAAGGACTTTTGGCTTTTAAAATAGCTTCTTTTGCCCCTAATACTTTTGCAATTTCTAATGTTTTTATAGCCCCCATCTTAAAAGCTTCTGTACAATCTTTACCTTCTTTAGTAAGAACCCTTTCATTTCCTTCTTCGTCTTTGACAATTTCACATGGCTTTCTCGGTATAGGTAATTCTCCAAATACTTCAGGGCATACAATGACTGCCTTCCCCTCTTCAACTAATACTTTAACCTTTTCACAAGTATTGTCCTTGCCATCATATCTACATTTCACACCAGCTAAACATGCACTTACAATATACATTCTTTATCCTCCTTATATTTCCTGGGCAAACTACTTACGCAGTTCTTCTATACCATACTTTCTGATCTTCTTAAGTGTTTTCTTAGAGCCACGCTCAATGTCATGCTCGAGTTTTCTATCTTTATAAGAAGTAAACAGAGAGTCTAAATCATAACCCGCAGGATAAAGTTCTTCTGCTCTAATAGATAGGGTGACCTGCTTCTCATTGACCTCTATAAGCTCATTCTTATAAAAAACAGTTAAATTATTGTACTTATCCTTCCCACTGTAGACAATGGCATAGTCTTCCTTATCTGTAAGATAGACTTTATCCCCTTTACTCCATAAAACTTCTTTAGCTTTGACTTTAGCTACTTCTTGTTTACCGATTCTTACTTTATTACTTGATACATAGTCTAAGTTATAATGCTTATCTTCCATATACTTAGCAGCCTTTTTCAGTATTCCCTCTTCAATACCCATCTTCTTTGAAATCCATAAGGCATTACTTTCCCCTACTTTATCTATAACCAGTTTATAAAGTGGTTCAAGTGTCTCACTATTAAATTGCATAGCTGCATTTTTAAAATCAGGGTGCTGTTCGCTAAAGTTTTTAATTTCATTATAATGTGTAGTTGCTACTGTTATAGCGCCTCTTTGATACACTTCTTCTAATATAGCAATAGCTAATGCAGCACCTTCTCCTGGCTCTGTACCACTACCTATTTCATCAAATAGTAATAATGTAGACTTATTCGTCTCTCTAATAATGCCTGCTAGGTTCTTAACATGGGATGAGAAAGTACTTAAAGAGTTTTCTAGGCTCTGGTCATCTCCAATATCTGCAAATACTTTATCAAATACAGATAAAGAAGTTCCTTCTCCTACTGGAATATGGAAACCTGACTGCATGGCTAATGTAAGTAGTCCTACTGTTTTTAGTACAATAGTCTTACCGCCTGCATTAGGCCCTGTAATAATAAGCGAACGAAAATCTTTTCCCATCTTGAAATTTAAAGGTACGACTTTTCCTGTTAGTAAGGGATGTCTTCCCTCTACAATATTAATGTAACCATAATCATTTACTTTAGGGCTTCTTCCTTCAATAGCTTTACTATATTTTCCTTTCGCAAAGACCATATCAAATTGTCCCATGACTTCAACATTTAGTTTAAGTCCTTCCATATGCTCATAGATAAGTCCAGTGAGGTAAGTTAAAATTTTATATTCTTCCACTGCCTCATCTGCTTGAAGTGTTAAAAGCTCTTCTGTATATTTTCCTACTGTACTTGGCTCCATAAAGACAGTTTTAGCTGTACTTTCTACAATGACACCAGGAACTACATTCTTATAAGCTGCCTTAATAGGCACTGTTAACCTTCCCTGTCTTTTAGTCACAAAGAAATCTTGGATATAAAGTTTGTTCTGACTATTTTTCAAGAATTTATCTAGACGTTCTTCTATCCTTCCTTCTGTAATGGCAATTTGTTTTCTAATTTTCTTAAGTTCTTTACTCGCTTCATCACATACTCTGTTATTACGGATACATTGGTCTATTTCTTCTTCAATATTGCGATACTCTATAAGGCTCATGCTGTAACCTTGAAGTGTAGGTGCATAACCTTCCTTATCTCGCATATACTGCTTCATCTTCCTACAGCCCCTAAGGAATAGGGCAAAATGCGTTAGTTGCTCACCATCTAAGATAATATCTTTCTCTACTTTATCTACTAAATCATCAATACCTACAATCCCTTGAATAGGTACACTACCTGAATAGTCCAGTAATGCTCTTGCTTCTGTAGTTTCCAGTAATCTGTTACATACAACACCTTTATTGCCACTAGGATTAAGTTTTTCTATTAAGCTTTTACCCAATTTACTAACACAGTACTCCTTCACAATTTCCTTTAACGTATTATATTGTAATTTTTCATATACATGCTCATTCATATGTTTTAACGCTCCTCGTCTCTTTATATTATAAAAAACATATCTATAAAGATGCCGACCTTCGTCGGTAGAAAATCTTATTTTTGATATCAAAAAAGCAGCATACCCTATGTACGCTGCTTAAACTCGTTTTATATACATTAATATAGACCTATAAAAAGGTACTATTAATGTAACAGTCAACTGTAGACTGTCATTTAGTTTAATGGTCGTATGGTATCTTTATAGATGTGGTAACATGCGCATCACAAATAAAGGATATAAAATCCCCTTCTTCCTGCACTATTGCTACCTATTCAATTAATCTATTTAGATACTACCGCGCTCATCAAACACCTCGTTTGTTATTTTTGATATCTAAGATATCTACCTGTTGTTTTTAGCATACCACAAATATTACTCTAAAAAAAGCCCTTATTTTTTGCCATAAGCCTGTCTCTTTTACTCTTTTATTTTTCAAAGTTCTTTTGGATAAAAAAAGAAAGCCATCCTTTCTCTCATACTTATATATAGAAGAGATAGGATTAGCTTCCTATTTTGTGATTTTTAATTTATCTTAAAGTGCTAAAAACTTTTCGAAACGTTCTTGTACTTTTTCTTCACCTAAGATTTGCATAATAGTGTAAAGGTCTGGTGTATTGCTTCTGTGTGTTACAGCTGCTCTTACAGCACCTGCTACATCAGAAATCATACCTTTATATGCATCTGGATTTGCTTTGTACTCTTTACGGTTTGCACAGTATCCAAGTTCAATAGCGAAGTTTTTAAGTGTTTCAAACCAAGTTTCTTGGCTTTCTTCGTTGTGTTTGTATGCATCTTTGTATGCTGCAATGATTTCTTTTGCAGTATCAATTGTCATGCCTTTTGGAAGTTCTACCTGATCTGCTGTTTCAGCGTAGAAGAAGTTATCGAAGAAGTATGTGATTTTTTCTTTTACATCCATCCATTTAGCGAAGTCTTTTCTTGGTTTTGGACCTTCTTTATCAATGCTAAAGATAGCTTTAGCCATAGCTTCATTTGCAGTTACAAGATCATACATTTCTTTGTCATGCTCTTTAGCCCATGCTGTGTAAAGTTCGTATACTTTTTCACCTGGCATTCTTGCAATAACATCTTTACTTACGTCATTTAATTTAATGATATCGAATAATGCACCACTCTTACTCATTTTATCAAGTGATACAGGGAATTCATGATAGTCAGCTGCTGGATTCTCAGCTCTCCACTCTTCATAAGTAGAGTTGATGATGTTAAGAAGGTATTCGATTACACATACTGTTGGGTAACCTTCTTCATCGTAGTAACTTACAGCACTTTCAGCATCTTTTCTCTTAGAAAGTTTACGTCTTGAATCACCATCCATTTTCATAATTGTTGGGATGTGACCGTACTCTGGACGTTTAAATCCAAGTACATCAAATAATTGTACGTGAATTGGAAGTGATGATAACCATTCTTCACCACGTGTTACGTGTGTTGTACCCATAAGTGCATCATCAATAGCATGTGCAAAGTGGTATGTTGGAAGTCCATCGCCTTTAATGATAACGATATCTTGGTTGTTTTCTGGGAATGAAGTTTCACCTTTGATAAGGTCATGGAATTCTACTCTATTTTCTGGGTTGCCTGGTGATTTAAGACGGATAATGTATCTTTCACCTGCTTCGATTTTTGCAATAGCTTCTTCTGAAGATAAGTTTCTGTATGTTGCATATTCACCATAGTAACCTGGTGTTACTTTTGCTTCTGTTTGGCGTTCACGAAGCGCTTCAAGTTCTTCTGGTGTTGCAAAACATGGATAAGCTAAACCTTTTTTAATAAGGTCTTTAGCAAATGTTTTGTAGATTTCAGCTCTCTCACTTTGTTTGTATGGACCATAGTTACCGATAGAAGTATCTTCACCTGTCATACCTTCTGTGAAGTTCATACCGTATTTGTTCATTGTACGGATTGTATCTTCAATAGCACCTTCTACTTCTCTTTTTTGGTCTGTATCTTCAATTCTAAGGTAGAATACACCACCACTTTGAACTGCTGTTCTTTCAGCTACAAGTGCAGCAAATACACCACCGATGTGTTGGAACCCTGTTGGACTTGGTGCGTATCTTGTTACACGAGCACCTTCTTGTAATTCTCTTTTTGGATAGGCATTAATATAATCTTCTGGTGTTTTTGTAATGTCTGGGAAAATTAAATCTGCTAATCTGTCTAAACTCATCTTTCTCTTCCTCTCTCGTTTTCTTTATAATAAATTTAAAAAATCACATAAAAAAAGCCCCTCATCCTAACCTCTTAGGACGAAAGACATCTTCCGCGTTACCACCTAAGTTGACTCTATCTCTATAGTCCACTCCTACTATCTTTAAGGGAATAACCCCACAAACCTACTCCTCTAAATTTAGAGATTTTCAGTCCGTAGCAAAAGAACTTCTTTCTATAAGGGTACATCTTAGGCTTCCACCATCCCTAAGTCTCTTGAATGTCCTTCTTATATACTCTTCTCTTTTATAGCTTTTTCTTATTTATAATCTCATTATAACGACCATCTTTCTTATTGTAAAGGTCTATTATATAATGAAAATATCATAATTTAGGGAGGGTAGACAACATATGTTTTTACAAAAAAATGATTTCATTCTATTCCAGGGGGATAGTATTACGGACTGCAGCCGAAATAAGCTAAGTCGCAATGATCTTGGAGAGGGCTATGTAAATCTTATACATCATTTCTTAACTAAAGAATATCCTGATCTTCAAGTAAGTTGTATGAATAAAGGTATTTATGGAAATCGTACTATTGACCTTAAACTTCGCTGGCGATTTGACTGTTTAAGACTTGAACCTACAGTTCTTTCTCTCCTTGCAGGTATTAATGATACCTGGAGACGCTATGACTTTAATCTTATGACCTCCGAAGAAAAATTTAAAGATAATTACCGCTATCTCATTGAAAGTAGTTTAGAACGCATACCTGACCTTAGAGTTATTCTCATGTCTCCATTTCTTTTACCCCATACAGAAGAACAAGTTCTATGGTTTGAAGATCTTAATCCTAAAATTGATATTGTAAAGTCACTTGCAGCAGAATATAACACGCTTTATATTCCTCTTCAAGAAATTTTTAATGCGTCGCTTACACCAGAGCATGATGCGCATTACTTTACTGTAGATGGTGTACATCCTACACCTGAAGGTCACATGCTTATTGCAAAAGAATGGATTAAAAGGAGTCTCGAATGAAAGAGCGCGTTGATTTATTAGATAATTTAAAAGGACTTCTTATTTTCTTGGTTGTCTTTGGTCATTCCCTAGAACTTTTTAAGGATGAATATTTTATTACCCAGGTACTCTATGTATTTATTTACCTTTTTCATATGCCAGCCTTTGTATTTGTATCCGGTTATCTTTCCAAAAATGTAGATAAGGCGCGCCAAGCTGCTTTTACTACTTTCTTCTTGCCATTTCTACTCTTCAATATTCTTTGGAATGGTATAGCTGCAATAGCTACATGGGATTTAGATAAATTCTCCTTTATTACCCCTGGCTGGGCTTTATGGTATCTAATGAGCATGTTCATATGGAGAATTTCACTTAAAGATCTAGTCCGTATTAAATATATTGTACCTATTAGTTTTATTGTAGGACTTGGAGCAGGCATATTTGGTGAGTTTAATGGCATCTTATCTTTATCTCGTACTTTAGTGTTTTTCCCATTCTTTTTAATTGGGTATTTTACAAGTGAAGATAGATTTTTCAAATTAAAAAAAACGTCAAGATTCTTCTCTTGCGGCATTATTTTACTCGCTCTATCCTTTGCAATATTCATTTGTTATTTTAAAGTTTTCCCTGTGGAATTCTTATACGGTAGTGACTCCTTCCAGACCTATACTGTCCCTATTTGGCTTGGACTTATTAGTAGGGCTTTACTCTATGTCATAGGTTTTTCTTTTGTATTTGTACTTGCCAATACAATGACAGCTAAAAATACTTTCTTTAGTAAGATAGGACGTAACACACTACCCATTTATATTTTGCATACGTATTTACTCTGTATTCCTATAGCTATAAACTACTTTATTCCTTCTATGTGGATTAGACTTTTTATTTGTTTAGTTTCTGCTACGGGTATTACTTATGTCTTGTCCCGTAATACAACTGAAAGGTACTTTAGAAAGTTTTTAGCTTCTGCCCTAGCTATTTTTCTTAAAAATGAATCCCGTTAGTCCACCAAAAAAGAAGTGCAAGGTGCTTTATCCTTGCACTTCTCTTTTTGGTGTCAATTCTTCTTTTTGATGCGCTGCTTCTTTCATAACTTCACATGCTTTTTTAATAAGCTCATCTTTACTATTAAGAGCAATCCACTCAAAATAATTTGGATCCTCTTTATAAATTTCTTTTAACGTCCTGTTCTTATATTTTCCAAAATTAATCTTTATGGCTGCGGCCTCTTTCGGCTGCATTGTTTCCGTACCGACGATTTCTGATTGATTAATAAAATCCTGCATTTCTTCTAAATCTTGTGTAAAGATTTCACTTAGTGAAGCTACTTGCAGTACAGCATCAATAAATGCCCTTTTCTTAGCAATTTTGAGAATTGTATTCGTGAGATCACAAGGATCAGGATTAGGAATTTTGTATCTTAGCCGTCCATATTTATCAATAAATTGTCTTACATCTTCCGGATCTGTTCCTGTAGGGATAATATCACTATTTATCCACCTATATTTCTTTTCAAAAGAATTACAATTTCCTAATCCTTGTGCGACATTGCGCATTCCTTTTTTTAAGGTACACCTAATAATGTAGGCAAAAAAACCTTTTTCATAATCTTGTACGTGATCCATCATTTCGTATTCAGGATTAATTCCTAGCATCATACAAATTTTTTCTCCACCCGGTTTAAGTAGGGTTGGCTTAATGGTTCCAGGAATAATCCCATAATCATGTTCTCTTCTTAAAGTTTGTTGTACAACAGCTTGGAAAGCTGCTATTTTATCTATCGTCTTTTTTACTAAACCTATATCCATTTCATCTATTAGGCTTATATCTTTAGTCGTATTGGCTAGGATATGTGTCGTCACAAGATGTTCCCCCTGTATTATTTATTGTAAATACTGGTCAAGCAAATAAGTTTAATAAAAGCTGATAAATAAAGCTGATAAATAGTGACGTCATTAGTGTAAGCTGTTTTATAAATATTATGTAATTTTATTCAATCCACCATTAAATAACAAATACATAAAAAGGTGTATACCAAAGTATACACCTTTTTTCATTATCAATTATTGAGCTGTATTAAGAGCAATAACTTCATCAACAACAGCTGCTGGATCTTCACTACCTGCTGCAATACCAGCTACTTTACCTAATAAGTATTCCCAAGCTGGTTTTGCTAACCAACCATCGATAGCCCCATCTACAGCTGATGCTTTACCAGCCATAGCCGCACCACATGCTCCAAGTGGAGAAAGTCCTGAAAGTTCACCAACGTCAGCTGCTGGAGCACCGCCACCAGCTACTGTTACTAATTCACCAATTACTTCTGTTGTAGTCATAGCTTGAACGAATTTAACAGCTGCATCACGTTTTGCTGGATCATCCCAAGCTTTCCTTGTGATATAGAAACCACTTGAGAAACCAGAGATAATTTGTGTACCATCATTTTTACCATTTCCTGTACTTGGAATTGGGAGAATAACTGTGTTATCTGGGTCTGTCATCGCCCCTACAGCCCAGCTA
>JAHLFD010000207.1:0-2887 GCA_018883975.1 Candidatus Niameybacter stercoravium | reverse complement strand
TGGCTTCTTGGCTCAGGGCATTAGAAGCTGGAGCATCCTGCATAGATAGGCTGAATATAAAGCCTATAATACCTATAAGAAGTAAGAAAGATAGGAAAATATATTTTTTCATAGTGTACCTCCTAAAATAGAATGAGTATAATAAAGTGAGAGATAAGTTAATAAATAGAGAATAAGGAGAAGCATAATGATTGATTTTCATACACATATTTTACCAGCTATAGATGATGGGAGTAGAAGTTTAGAGGAATCTATAGACATATTTAAGCAGCAGCATAAGGCAGGTGTACAAGCTATTGTAGCGACGCCGCACTTCTACCCAGATGATAAATTAGATGAATTCCTTATGCGTAGGGACCTAGCAGCAGAGCAGTTTGAGCAGGCTCTACGAGATGAAGGTCTAATGAATAAGATTGGGCTTAAAAAAGGAGCCGAAGTACTCCTATCTGTAGATACATGTAAAATGGAAAATTTAGAAGCCTTATGTATTACAGGGACCAAGTATATTTTACTTGAGATGCCTTATAGTAAATGGTCTGAATGGGTTTATACCAGTGTACAAAATATAATAGATAACCATAAACTTATTCCCATTATTGCCCATGTAGAACGATATGATACAGTTATGGAGGATCCTAATCAGCTCCTTCGCTTTATAGAGATGGGAGCATTATTACAAATGAATACCTATTCTTTACAGAAGAAGTCTAGTAAGTATAAGTTAGTACATAAGCTATTAAAACATCGTATGATCCATATATTAGGTTCAGATGTACATAGAGCAAGAGGTCTTATGACTGTTGGGGAAGGTTATAGACTAATAGAGATGCAGCATGGTACGCAGATGGTAGAAAATATGCAGCAGATAGGGGAATGTATTTATACAGGGGAGACTGTTACATGTATAGAATCTACTCCTTTAAAGAAAAGGTTTGGTATATGGTTTTAGGTTAAAATAGAGAAGGAGGTTGTAAAGTGTATTACAACCTCCTTCTTTTATAGCCTAAAGCACTAAGAAACTTTTGCTTGTTGGCCTGGTTTTAATTCTGTACAGCCATTAGGTGAGATGCGGTAAGTTGGTACAACATGATGAAGTGCCTCACGTAAATCACAGTCTGATTCTAAGGCGTTATGTAAATAGCTTAAAGCATTATTAAGCTCTGCAAACGTTATATCACTTGGTTTGCCAATGAAGATTTTCTCAGAAGAAGTATTGGTCATACCTTCTTCATCCATAAGGAGTTCTTCAAAGAGTTTTTCACCTGGTCTAAGGCCACTAAATACAATATCTACATCTTTATAAGGTTCAAGACCTGATAGGCGAATGAAGTTAAGGGCTAAATCAAGAATTTTAACAGGTTGCCCCATATCTAAAACGAAAATTTCTCCACCTTCAGCAAAGGACATAGCTTGAAGGATAAGACGTACAGCTTCTGGTATAGTCATAAAGTAGCGAATAATATCTTTATGAGTAACAGTTAGTGGTCCACCTGCTTCTAGCTGACGCTTAAAGAGTGGAATAACACTACCATTACTACCGAGCACATTACCAAAGCGTACTGCTACAAAGTCTGTATGTGTTGTAGTCTTATTAATAGACTGTACAATAAGTTCACATAGACGTTTTGTAGCGCCCATTACATTAGTTGGATTAACGGCTTTGTCTGTAGAGATGAGTACAAACTTTTTAACTTTATACTCTTTTGCACAAAGGGCTACATTATAAGTCCCGAAGACATTGTTTTTAATAGCTTCACTTGGACTATCTTCCATAAGTGGTACATGTTTATGTGCAGCAGCATGGAAGACCAAATCAGGTTGGTAAGTTTCAAAGATTTCATTTAACTTAATCTTATCCCTTACAGAACCAATAAGAACAGTAAGAGATTCTCTTGGGAAACCATTTAAAAGAAGCTCATTTTGAATGTCGTAAGCATTATTTTCATAAATATCAAAGATAATAAGACGACTTGGGTTAAAGCTACTAATTTGTCTGCAAAGCTCTGAACCAATAGAACCACCACCACCTGTTACAAGGACTGTACGGTTCGTAATGTCATTTTCAATTTTAGTAGAATCTAGAACGATCTCATCACGACCAAGTAAATCTTCAATTTTTACATTACGTACTTGATAAGTCTGTGTGCCTTCATTGATAGCACTTGAAATACCAGAGAAGATTTTAAGGTGGCAGTTCGTGTTACTACAAAGATTTAAAATTTCAGATGTACGTTCATGCCCGATAGAAGGTATAGCCAGTATAATTGTATCAGCCGAATAGATCTCTACGAACTTCTCAATGTTTTTAATAGGTCCTCTAATAGGGATACCATTTAATGAAGAGAAATGTTTCGTGCGATCATCATCTAAAGCGGCTACGATTTTATATGTATTATTTGGATTTTTTTTAGATTCTTTAATAATAAGAGCAGCAGCATCTCCAGCCCCAATGAGGATAACCCTGTTTTTTTCAACACCATTAAGATGTCCTTTTAAGGCATTATAACTCTTAGAGAATTTGCTTAAAATACGATTAACAAATTTATAGCTAAAACGTGACAAAATGAGTAGTAAAAGAACTAAGCTCGTATAGATAAAATAAACACTTAATGGAAAAATTACATCTGTAACATTGCCATAAAGAAAGAATAAAAGAGAAGATAAGCAAGTTGCTCCTCCTATGTAAAGCAATTCGTGTGTTGTAATGTAGCGTAGTAAGCATTTATGGAGTTTAAAAGCTACATTGATGATAAGGTGGATTAAAGTAAGAACAATCCACTGAGTGGCATAAGCCTTTAAATAATGCGGTGGAATAGTTCCTTCAAAGCGCAAAAAGAGCGCCACAAAAAAAGCAATATTAATCAGAATAATATCGCTTATTAATAAA
>JAHLFD010000206.1:0-4214 GCA_018883975.1 Candidatus Niameybacter stercoravium | reverse complement strand
AAATTGAAGGGACTATAATGACTTTAAATTGTAATAAAATGACACACTTTGTCAAAAGGAAGGAAAGAAAAGATGGAAAATTTAAATAGAAAAGACCCTTATATGATGCTTAGTATTGTGAATATGAAATTAAGAGATGAATGTGATTCATTAGAAGCACTTTGTAAAGACTATGATTTAGATATAGAAGAGCTTTTAGGACGTATGGATGCTATTGGTTATACATATAGCATGACAAACAATCAGTTTGTAGGCTAAATCGGAAAGGAGAAAGGGTTATGGAAACAAAAGAAAAAAATCTATTAAACTATGCAAAGCTTATTGTAGAAGTAGGTGTTAATATTCAAAAGGGGCAATACCTTATGATTACATCACCAATTCAAACAGCTTATTTTGCAAGGGCACTTACAAAATGTGCTTATGAAGCAGGTGCTAAAAAAGTTTATGTAGATTATGTAGATGAAGAATTAAGTAAAGTAACGTATATGCATGCGCCAGATGAAGCCTTTTTAGAGTATCCTCAGTGGGTGGCTGAAGGGAAAAAAACACTTGCAGCAAGCAACTGTGCTTTTATCAGCATTTCTGCATCTAATCCAGACTTATTAAAAGATGTAGATCCAGCGCGTATTGCAACTATGCAAAAAACGGCAGGTATAGCTTTAGAAGGATTTAGAAACTACATTCAAAATGGAGATGTAGCTTGGTGTGTGGCTTCTATTCCAACAGCGGAGTGGGCTATGAAAGTATTTCCTAAGGCGCAAAGTAGTGATGAAGCTATAGAAAAATTATGGGATAAAATTTATATTGCAACACGTATATATGAAGAAGACCCAGTAGAAGCATGGAAAGAGCATACAAAGAACTTAGAAGAAAAAACAAAATTCTTAAACAGCAAGAAGATTACAAAGCTTCATTATCAATCTAAAGGAACAGACCTCTATGTAGAACTGCCAAAAGGTCATATTTGGCAAGGTGGTGGAAGCTATAATAAAGCAGGAACTTACTATGTAGCCAATATGCCGACAGAAGAAGTTTTCACTATGCCTTCTAAATATGGTGTAAATGGTAAACTGGCTTCTACAAAGCCTTTAAGTTATGGTGGTAACTTAATAGAAAACTTTGTCCTTTATTTTGAGAAAGGCCGTATTGTAGATTTTACAGCAGAGGTAGGTTATGAAACACTTAAATCGCTTATTGAGACAGATGAAGGTTCACATTACCTAGGCGAAGTAGCTATTGTGCCAGATGACTCACCTGTATCTAATACCAATACTATTTTCTATAATACATTATTTGATGAAAATGCATCTTGTCATTTTGCTATCGGCAGTGCTTATCCAGATACAATTGAAAAAGGCACTGAGATGAATAAAGAGCAGTTAGAAGCAGTTGGTGCCAATACATCTTTAACACATGTAGACTTTATGGTAGGTGATACAAATCTTACGATTGAAGCAGAGACAGAGAGTGGAGAAAGCTTTACAGTGCTTAAAGACGGTAACTGGGCTTTTTAAATTGGTATAGAAGATTAAGAAAATATTTCATGTGATAAAACTAAGAAATTCAACATGATGCGTAGCTTACGGTAAGACCAGTGGCACACAAATTAATCAGTTAGGGCGCTGTGAATGCTGTGATAGTATTGTTACCAAAGGTGATTTTGACTGGGTGCTTTCAGAAATTGAAGTAGTATCACAATATAAATAATTTATATAAAGAGAGGACGAGGCAGTTTAGGTGCTTCGTCCTTCATTATATAAATTGATAAAGAGATGATTTGCAAAGTAAATACATAATAAAAGGAGAGAAGAAGATGAAGATTTGTGTACTTGATGCTAAAACATTAGGGGATGATATAGACCTTACCCCTATTCAAGCAATGGGAGAAGTAATGATTTATGATTTAACTCATCCTCATGAAGTTGCTGAGCGGGTTAAAGATGCCCATGTGATTGTGACCAATAAAGTACAGCTTGGTAAGATGAATTTAAAAGATGCCAAAGAACTAAAATTGGTGGCACTTTTTGCAACAGGTTTTAACAATATTGATTTGGATTATATGAAAGATAGAGGAATTGGCGTAGTCAATGTACCAGGATACTCTACAAAGAGTGTGGCACAGCATACCTTTGCTCTATTGTTTAATCTATTAGAGCAGTTAGCTTTCTATGATGAGTATGTAAAGACTAAGGCTTATACAAATAGTGATACTTTTGCATATATTGCCAAGCCTTTTTATGAAATAGCAGGTAAAACTTGGGGCATTATAGGAATGGGTGCTATTGGCAAGGAAGTAGCAAGGCTAGCAGAAGCTTTTGGCGTACATATTATTTATTATTCTACTTCTGGGCAGAATGGACGTGCTGGCTATACGTGTGTAGATTTAGATACCTTGCTTAAAGAAAGCGATATTATCTCTATTCATGCACCTTTGAATGAAAAAACTCAAAATCTTATAGGATATAAAGAGATGGGTAAGATGAAGAAGAGTGCTTTGTTAATGAATCTTGGAAGGGGAGGTATTATAGAAGAGGCAGAGCTTGCTAGGGCACTTAAGGAAAATCTCATTAGGGGGGCAGCCTTAGATGTCTTAAAGGTAGAGCCAATAGAAGAAGAGCATCCTTTATATGATGTAGATCCATCTAAGTGGATTGTGACACCTCATATTGCATGGGCTAGTGTAGAGGCAAGAGGTCACCTAATTGGAGAAGTAGCGGCTAATATAGAAACCTTCTTTAAAGGGGAGATGAGAAACCGTATTGTTTAAAGAGAGAAAAAATTCGAAGCCTGTCAATAGGTATGATTTAAACTCTAGCATCATATGTTAGTAATAAGACAGTACTTTTTAGGAGGTACTTATGAACCCTATTTTCTTAATTGTTATTCTCGTTATATGTGTTATTATCGTTTTTATTCTTGCAGATATTCAGAGTCGTAAAATACCCACTACATTTCCTGAGGAGATAGAAACTAATGAAGAGGAAGAAGTAGATGAGGAAGACGAAGAGGACGAAATACCAGAAGAGGAAGAGGAGCAAGAAGTTGAGATAGGAGAAGATGCTACAGACGAAAAATCAGAAAAGCTAAAGTCATAACAGAGAGTGATTAAAAGCACTCTCTTTTTCATTGCTTTTAAAATAGGTTACCCTTACAATAGATTTTATAAAAAAGCATAAGAAATACATAAGAGGAGCTGACAAAATGAAAGGGTTATTGATTGTAAATGGATATATGCGTACGTCAAAATTTGAAGAGATTACACAGTTATATAAAGAAGCAGCTGGTAGTTATGGGGTTAACTTACAAGTCTGCTACACAGATGAAATAGCATATGGTATGGATGATAGAGGGAAGTTATGGGTAAATGTAGATTTAGAAGAGATAGGGTTTGTACTCTTTTTAGATAAAGATATAGTCTTAGCACAGCATTTAGAAACATTAGGACTTAGAGTGTTTAATACATCAGCTGCCATTGGTGTTTGCGATCATAAAGGGATGACCATGCAGGCATTAGGCGGAGCAAATATTGCTATGCCTAAGACCATTATAGCACCACTTGTATTTGAAGGTATGTATGATGAGAAACAAGAAGACCGTTATATTAGACATATTGAAGAGGAGCTAGGCTATCCACTTATTGTTAAAGAGTGTTATGGTTCTTTTGGTATGCAAGTTTATAAGATAGAGGATAGAGAAGCATTAGTAGGGTTAAGAAGTAGAATTGCACATAAACCTCATCTGTATCAAGCTTATGTAGCAAGTAGTGAAGGAAAAGATGTACGTATTCATGTGGTGGGAGATGAAGTGGTAGCTAGCATGCTCAGAGTGAATGAGCACGACTTTAGAGCTAATATTACAAATGGTGGTAAGATGATAGCTTATAATCCTCCTAAAGCTTTTGAGGAAATGGCTATAAAGGCATGTAAAGTACTTAAAGTAGATTTTGCTGGCGTAGATCTTATGTTTGGAGAAGCAGGTGAACCTATTTTATGTGAAGTTAATTCCAATGCACATATTAAAAATATTTTAGATTTAACAGGCATTAATATAGCAGAAAAGATTATGGCTTATATTTTAAAGGAAGTGACAAAATGAAAAAGGGTTTACTGATTTATAAAAGAGAAGATTATAGGGTTAATGAGAGTTATGCGGCTATGCTTATGGAGTATGGCAAAGAGAATCAGTTAGATATACAATTTGTATTATATGAAGAT
>JAHLFD010000205.1:0-5344 GCA_018883975.1 Candidatus Niameybacter stercoravium | reverse complement strand
TGAAAAAGGATGTGCCCATGTAAAATGCAGCACATCCTTTTTTATGTTCTTATTTTCCCTGTACATCTACAAAGATAGGATTACCATAGAACCATAAATCTGAATAGTTATGATCATTAATTGAGTCCGCTGATGGTCTTTCTTTCATTTCATCTCTTAATGGATTACCCATTTCATCTGTTTGACCTTCTACGCTTACTTCTAAATTTGTCCCTCTTAAACGGTAATAACAGTCTTTATCTGCTTTCACAGTAAAAGTAAGTGTGTTATATCCATCTTCATCTGTTGTCCAATCTTCACTTGTAAATGTTTGAATAACTTTTGTTGTTTCATTTTTATCATTTGTATACGCTTCACTGTTTGGACTAATTTTACCTGTTACTTCACCTGAAATTAAATCTATATGGTCTACAGCAACCTCATTAGTTGTGGCAGTATCTGTACCAAAGAGTGTTTGATAGTTATTTACTTCTGGACTTTTAAAGCGTACTATAAGCGTCACTTCTTCACCTTTTTGTACCTTTAAAGTATCACCCATCTCTACTTCTTCACTTTTGCCTTTTGCCCTAAAGTCTAGGGCATCAATTAAATCACCTGTTACAGCGAAGGATTTACCTGAACGAAGTCCATCCGCTAAATCTTTCATAGTATTGCCTTCTACCCATGTATAATTTCTGGAGTATTCACCTGGCCAATATCCACTATAAGAGCCACCTGTAGGGTCTTTTCTTACTTTAAAGTGGAAGTCAGAGTTAGCGAAGGCAAAGAATCTTCTTCCTTCTCCAAGAAGGGCATCCCACATGCCACCTACTTCAGCTAGCATGCCATCTGCGCCACCATAAACTTCTTTACTTTCGCCCCTGCCATCGTTAGACATCTGATTACCTAAAATCCCTTCAAAACCAAATACAATATTCGGTGCAATATCATTCATCTTACGAATATCTTCTATTTTGAGCTCAGACTCTCCGCCATTTTTACGTGCTGGATGATTGATAAGTACATAGCTATCTGGATAGTTCTCTTTTAACCACTCAATGGCACGGAAAGTATTTTCTTTTATATTCTCATTGTAACGTTTACCATACTTTTCAGCTTCTTCATTTGTAAAGTATGTATCTTTTGTTTCCTTACTATAACGGTATTCAAATGCTTTAATACCTTCTATCATTTCCTCTTCATTTGGAGCAATAATCCCTACAGCAGCATGGTCAAGTCCTAGCATATCCCATTCAAATCCTGAAAAGATTAATTTATCTTCGTATTTCCCCTCTTCTTGAAGCGCTTTCACCTTATCAAGTTCCTGCTGTAACCCCTGATAAAAAGCAAGGTCTTGCGCCTTTCCATCTGGATTTCTAAAAGATGGTCTAAGATGGTTAGCAAGTACAAGGTAATCAAAAGCTGCACCATCTGCATCTGTTGTTTGTGTTGGAAGTTCCCAAGGCGCTGCCTGACTCCAGCTTTCTGATGTAAAGTCTGCTTCTTTAAAGGCTGCATCTAATATATGCTCTGTTGTAGTGATTTTCTCACCTGCATCTTTTGACTGAGTTGTATGCGTATGATACTCCCCACTCATCCATTTGCCTTCTTCATTATTTTTTGCCAGCAGCGGCATTGTATTTTGCATAAGCATTATAGTTGCAAGTGATAGTGCTACAACAAATTTTTTATTTTTATTCATGTTCATCCCTCCAAGTATCTTTCTAGTTCTTTTATGACTTTAAGTATCATAAAAAATGCATGTTAAATACTTATATGAATTATGTTAAACATAGGTTAAATTTTTCAAACTTTCATTAGCTTTTCTAAATTTATTTTTATTGACTTAATATTTCAGATTTTTCTTTTGTATGTTATACTAAAAGAGACTTTATATTTTTTTAAATTCTAGGGGGATTTAACACTATGTCATTTCATTTTTCATCAGAAGGCAGACCTTTATGCGCTATTTTGACTACAACTTCTGCCCAAGAAGCTGCAGAAATTCTACAAGATTATCTATCACGTATTACGGGTACCTTTTTTGACATTTATACAGGTGAAGGTCGTATACCTTCTCATTTATCGATCATCCGCTTTATTCAGACAGATGCCTATTCACACACAGGTTTTGCCTATGCCATTACGGAAGATGGTCTATGCTTTAGCGGTGCTTCTAGTGAAACTTTCGTTTATGCAGTTTATGATTTTCTTGAACGCATCATAGGCTGTCGCTACTATACATCTACTGCAGAATATATTCCACAAAACACTGATTTATCTGCAGATTTCGAGCCTTATAGTTTCATTCCACTTATTGATTACAGAGAGATTTACTATAAAGACTTTGAAGATAGAGGTTTTGCTAGAAAACATAAAGCTGCTCAAAGTAAAGTCCATGAAGGCTGGGGCTTCTGGTGTCACTCTTTCCAATTTTTACTTCCTTCTAAAGACTACTTTGAAGAGCATCCTGAATACTTTGCCCTTCTTAATGGTAAACGTCACCCCGCTGGTGAGCCATGCTTAAGTAATCCAGAAGTAAGACGTATTATGCTAGAGAACTTACGTAAGTTTATAGCCGAGAAGCCTGAATGCCGCTACTGGTCCATTAGCCAAAATGATGATAACAACTATTGCCAGTGTGAAGCCTGCAAAGCTATGGATGACTATGACGAAAGTCCTATGGGCTCTGTCCTTAACTTTGTAAACTATATTGCAGATGAAGTACCTGATAAAGTAATTTCTACCCTTTCTTATTGGTATACAAGAAAACCACCTAAACATACAAGACCTCATAGCAACGTACATATTATGACTTGTAATATTGAAGCTGGTCGCGGCCTTCCTATTGAGTCAGACCCAGCTTGTAAAGAAAGTAAGGAAGAATTAGAATTTTGGGCAAGTATTTCTGATCATGTTTCTCTATGGGACTATAATATTCAGTTTAGAAACTTAGTTAGTCCTTTCCCAAATCTTAGAACACTTGCACCAAATATGCAGTTCTTCGCTAAAAATAAAGTTAAACTTCTCTTTAGCCAATGTAACCGAGAAATAGGCGGTGAGTTCTCTGAACTTCGTGGCTATCTTCTTGCTAAGCTAGCTTGGGACCCTTACTGTAATGTAGAGGCTCATATGGAAGATTTCTGCAAAGGCTATTATAAAGAAGCTTCTCCTTATATTTTAGAATATATTAAGTGCCTCCATGATGCTCAGGACAAATTTGGCAAACGCCTAGACATCTTTGGCGGCCCACAAGATGCTAAGAAAACTTTCCTTACCCAAAAACTTGTGCAGCACTATGACAAACTCTTTGCCATGGCTAAAGAAGCCGTAAGCTACGACAAAGAACTTCTGCTTCGCACCGAGACAGCCTACCTTCCTGTACTCTATGCAGCTATTGTGCTTCAATATGGTTCTCACAACAAACGTCTTGAACGCATTAATCAATTTGCTCGCATCGCCCGTGCTACTGGTCTTAAAATGGTAGAAGAATGGAAAATTACCGTTGACCAATTTGTAACAGATGCTTTAGCAGAATTATAAACAAGAAAGCGTATAGTATGCCTTTTAAACCCTGGCACACTATACGCTCTTTTATTAATCTTTTTTATTAGCCAATACCACCGTATGCAACACCTAATACGATAACTGCTACTGTAATCCCTACAAATACATATTTACTAAATGGAATAAAGACCTTACCAAGTGGTCTTTTAGCACCTTGATTAATAGACTCTAATACTTCTTTTCCATCTAATAAATAGAAGAAAGTTACAGCCACAATCAGTGCTGCTACAGGTGAAACGACAATAGTCACAAAGTCTGCAAATTGATTAAATGCTCCAATGTTAGTTGCTAATGGTAATGCCGCTACAAAGGCAATGCCTCCAATAATGCTACACGCCATAACACGTGAACGTTTTGTCCATGCCATTAAAGCTTCCATACTTCCTTCTAGCATATTTACTGAAGAAGAAATAGCCGCAAAAATAATACTTAAGAAGAATAAAGTGCTTAGAACGCCTCCATAAGGCATAGATTGAAATACCTTCGGTAAAGTAATAAATAAAAGCGAAGGTCCTGCCGCTGGGTCAAGTCCAAAGGCAAATACAGCTGGCATAATCATAAAAGATGCAAGTAAGGCTGCAATGGTATCAAGCAAAACTGTACTTACGGCTGCACTTGATATATCAAACTTCTCACTAATGTAGCTACCATATACAACCATACCACATCCATTAAGTGATACAGTAAAGAACGCCTGACCAAGTGCCATAACCCATGTTTCTACTTTAAATAAGTACTCCCAATTTGGTGTGAGTAAGTATTCTACCCCTGCTAAAGCGCCTGGTAATGTAAGTCCTCTAATAGTTAAAACAATAAAGAGTATAAATAAGAGTGGCATAATCCATTTATTCAGTTTTTCAATACCTTTTGTTACACCTAAAGAAACAATTACTACTGTAATCAATAAGGCTAAGAAAAAGTAAGGTACCGTACTTGTTGTACCTGCAAAACTATCAAAGTATGTTGTTACATCTATCGTCATGATTTGACCTGTTATGCTTAAGACGAAGTATTTTAAAATCCATGCAATCACAATACAGTAAAACATAAGTACACCCATAAGGCCTAGTGGCGGAATAAGGCCTACAATTTTACCACCTTTTAAGCTACGTTTTTTAAAGACTTCCTGTATACCTGTAAAAGAACCTCCTCCAAATAATCGTCCAAAAGCAAATTCATTAATAAGCCCTGTTGAACCTAGTATAAATACAAAGATAAAGTAAGGAATAAGAAATACTGGTCCGCCATACGCTCCCAAACGGTATGAGAACATCCAAATATTCCCTAGTCCTAAAGCTGCTCCTACACAAGAAATAATAAAACCAAATCTGTTTGAAAAATTTTCTCTTTCTTTCATGTTAACCTCCCAGTTTAAAGTGTGCCATATTATCCTTATAGGTGATAAAAAAAGAAGGCCACATAGTCTTTACTATGCAACCTTCTTATCTTTAAAATAACGAAAAGGCCACATAGGATTTTCTATGTGACCTTCTTTTTTATATGTCAAAGGAAGCCATCATAGATACAAAAACTGTAACAGTTTGTACCTATGATAAAAGCCTTTCAAATCATAAATACAAACTTATCTATAATAGCCATAATAAAACTTATTCATTTCGAAAGTTGTGGAATTAATAGTTAAGTTCATTTTTATTCTCCTATAAATAATATTTACCTAAGTTTAATCTATTCTAACTATATTGTCAAATACTTTTTAAATTTAATTTTAGATCTATTAAAAAGGCTACATAGTTTCCTATGTAGCCTTCTAAAAAAGGAATGGTTAATATGTGTTTGT
>JAHLFD010000204.1:0-15010 GCA_018883975.1 Candidatus Niameybacter stercoravium | reverse complement strand
TTTTCATCTCACCCTACCTTTGATAATTACTTTAAGTATGCCCAAAACAAAAGCATCCTAATAGCCAAAAGCTATTAGGATGCTCTTATTTTAATTTTCGTAAAAACTTCCATATTTTCTAAAGCGCTCATAGCGTTTATTGACTAATACATCTGTACTCATAGCACCTAACTCATCTAGCTTTTCTATGATATACGTCTTAAGTAACTGAGCTGCACTAAATGGATCTTTATGTGCACCTCCTAAAGGTTCAGTTACAATATCATCAATAATATGATTTTCTAGAAGATCCGAAGCTGTAATCTTCATAATTTCCGCAGCCTCTTTTGCCTTTGCACTATCTTTCCATAAAATACTCGCAAAACCTTCTGGTGAAAGAATAGAATAAGTAGTATTCTCCTGCATAAATACTTTATCAGCTACACCGAGCGCTAAAGCACCACCACTACCACCTTCACCTATAACCCCTGCAATAATAGGTGTTTTCAGCCTAGCCATCTCCATAAGGTTACGTGCAATAGCCTCTCCTTGACCACGTTCCTCTGCTCCAAGGCCACAGTAAGCACCTGGTGTGTCAATGAGACATACAATCGGTCTACCAAACTTCTGCGCTTGTTTCATAAGGCGTAATGCCTTGCGATACCCTTCTGGATGAGGCATACCAAAGTTACGCTCTACATTTTCTTTTGCTGACTTTCCTTTATTCTGAGCAATAATGGTGACTACATGATTACCTATTTTTCCAATACCACCAATAATCGCTTTGTCATCTTTAAAGTTACGATCACCATGAAGCTCTATGAAATCTGTGACCATTTCCTGAATATAGAAAGATCCTCTAGGACGATCTATCATACGTGCAATTTGTACTTTATCCCACGCCGAATAATTCTCAGCAATCTCTCTTTCCAATTTTACTGCAATAGACTGAAGACGTTTAATTTCTTGATTAATCTCCTGGTTTTCTTCTAAAGAAGCCAATTCATCAATCATACGTCTAAGATGTTCTAGTTTTTTAGTATTCTCCATCTCGTCCCTCCTTTGCATGGAATTTAAGGAGTTTATAGAGGTTATCTCTCATATCTTTACGTTCTACAATATAATCGATCATACCATGTTCAAGTAAAAACTCTGAACGTTGGAAGCCTTGAGGAAGCTTCTGACGAATAGTCTGCTCGATTACACGCGGACCGGCAAAACCAACAAGTGCATTAGGCTCTGCAATAATGATGTCACCTAGCATAGCGAAACTTGCTGTAACCCCACCTGTTGTAGGATTCGTTAAAACACTGATATAAAGTAAACCTTTTTCATCATGTCTTGCAAGTGCAGCACTTGTTTTAGCCATCTGCATAAGGGATATAATACCCTCCTGCATCCTCGCGCCACCAGAAGCTGAAAAAATAATAATAGGCAGATCATGCTCTGTAGCATACTCAATAGCACGCGTAATCTTCTCTCCTACTACTGATCCCATACTTCCCATAATAAACCTACTATCCATAACAGCAAGAACTGTTTCAATACCACCTATTCTTCCCTTACCTGTTACAACTGCTTCATTCTGCTCGACCTTTTTCATAGTAGCTTCTATCTTATCTTCATAACCCTCAAATTCAAGTGGATTGGCACTTTTCATTTCTTTATCAAATTCCTCAAAACTATCTAAATCTACAAGTTTACTGATTCTAGCACTTGGAGAAATAGGAAGATGCCCATTACAGTAAGCACATACACCAATATTAGCAATTAAGTCTATGACATAGATATTCTTCTTACAGTGCGGACATTTTGTATACATTCCTTTTGGAACTTCAGGTTTAGACTGAGTAGTTTTAGTCTGAGCATATTTCTTTTGTCTACCTATTAATGCACTTAACATATGACCACTCCTCTCCTAAAATTGAATCCAAATTCTTTTCTATAAAAGATGTATCAAAGTATCCTTCATTGAATGCATCTGTATGAACAAGGTCATATTGGAAATCAATATTGGTATCAATGCCTTCTATAACAGCTTCAGCAAGTGCACGCTTCATAATGCTAATCGCTTCCTCACGTGTATCTCCATAAGCAATAATCTTTGCCAGCATAGAGTCATAAGTAGGTGGTACACTATATCCTGGATAAATAGCTGTATCTACGCGTACACCTCTGCCGCCTGGTAAATGAAGCTCTACAATTTTACCTGCACAAGGTCTAAAGTTAAGTTTAGGATTCTCTGCATTAATACGACATTCAATAGCATGACCTTTAATATGGATATCTTTATTAGTAAACTGTAAGCGTTCCCCTGATGCAATTCTAATTTGTTCACGTATTAAATCTACGCCTGTAATCATTTCTGTAACAGGATGCTCTACCTGAATACGTGTGTTCATCTCAATAAAGAAGAAATTTCTATCTTTATCTACAATAAACTCTATTGTACCTGCATTTTCATATTTTACAGCTTTTGCCGCTCTTATGGCTGCTTCACCCATCTTCTCGCGAAGTGCTGGTGATATGCAAGGTGATGGTGCTTCCTCAATGACCTTCTGATGTCTTCTTTGAAGTGAGCAGTCTCTTTCGCCTAGATGTACAACATTACCATAAACATCACCTAAAATCTGAAACTCAATATGTCTTGGCTCTACAATATATTTTTCTAAATACATGCTTCCATCACCAAATGCTGAAAGTGCTTCATTACTCGCTGTATTAAAAGCCATTTCGATCTCAGATTCATTCCATACAATACGCATACCACGTCCGCCGCCACCTGATACCGCTTTTAAAATAACAGGATAGCCAATACGTTTAGCAAGCATTCTTGCATCTTCGGCAGCATCTACAGTACCATCTGAACCAGGTACAACAGGCACATCTGCTTCAATCATCATTTGACGAGCACGTGCTTTATCTCCCATAAGTTCAATCATTTCTGGTGTTGGTCCAATAAACTTAATGTTACATTCACGACATATACGGGCAAATTTAGCATTCTCTGATAAGAATCCAAATCCAGGATGGATAGCATCTGCCCCAGTTAAAACTGCCGCTGTAATAATGCTCTCTATATTTAAGTAACTATCTTTTGGCAAAGGTTTACCGATACATACAGCTTCATCTGCTAACTTTACATGAAGTGAATCTTTATCTGCTGTTGAATAAATAGCTACTGTCTCAATATTCATCTCACGACATGCTCTAATAATACGTACAGCAATTTCACCTCTGTTAGCAACTAATACTTTGCTTATCACCACGACACCTCCTAGCCTATAGCAAATGTTAATTCTGCTTTTGCCACTACTTTTCCATCTACAGTTGCTACTGCTTCTCCAATTCCAATAGGGCCTCTTTGTTTAACAAGTTTACACTCAAGCTTTAAAGTATCACCTGGAACAACTTTCTCTTTAAAACGTGCCTCTTTAATGCCACCAAAGAAAGCTACTTTTCCTTTAAATTCTTCTTGTGAAAGAATAGCGATAGCACCCACTTGTGCAAGAGCTTCTATAATAAGAACGCCTGGCATTACAGGAAGCCCCGGAAAATGCCCCTGGAAAAATGGTTCATTCATCGTTACATTCTTATAACCTGTAGCCCCTTTACCATCTTCATGAATTTCAGCTTTATCTACTAATAAAAATGGATATCTATGAGGGATGATTTCCATAATTTGTTGTGTATTTAACATGTCATCTCTCCTTATCTAATGATAAATAGTGGTTGGTCAAACTCAACCATCTCTTCATTTTCTACTAAAATTTCTACAATCTCACCATCTCTATCTGCTTCTACTTCATTCATAAGTTTCATGGCTTCAATAATACAGATAGTATCTCCCTTATTCACCTTAGAACCTACTGTTACAAATGCGGGCTTGTCAGGTGAGCTTGAAGCATAGAAAGTCCCTACCATCGGAGCTTTCACCTCATAGCCAGCTGCTAATTTAACCTCTGATGGTGTCTCAATATTAATCTGTGCTGTCGCTACTTGCTGCGTGGTTGCTGCTACACTTGGTGTTGCCATAGGCACTACTTGCGCCGTACGCTCTAATTCAATTTCAAACTCATCGTTTTTAAGCTTAATTTTTGTAAGGTCTGAGTCTTTAAATTCATTCATAAGCTCTTTAACAAGTTTAATATCCATTATACTTCCCCTTTCCACTTTTTAAGAAGAATTGTTCCGTTATGACCTCCAAATCCGAGTGAGTTGCTGAGTGCATATTCAAGTTCTGCTACTCTCCCTGTATTTGGTACATAATCAAGGTCACACTCTTCATCTGGTACTTCATATCCAATAGTTGGCGGAATAAAGCCTTCCTCTAACGCTTTAGCAATGGCAATGACTTCTACCGCACCAGCAGCACCTAAAAGGTGCCCTGTCATAGATTTTGTAGAACTTATTGCTACTTTTGTATCCTCACCAAACACTTTTTTAATAGCTAATGTTTCAAATTTATCATTATACTCTGTACTTGTTCCATGTGCATTGATGTAGCCTATAGCATCTGGTGTAATACCCGCTTCACTAATAGCCTCTGCCATAGCTCTTGCAGCACCCTCACCTTCTGGATCTGGTGAAGTAATGTGGTAAGCATCACCTGTAGTACCATAACCTACTACTTCAGCTAAAATATTTGCACCTCTATTTAAAGCATGCTCTAATGTTTCCATTACAACGATTCCTGCTCCTTCACCCATAACAAATCCATTTCTTTCTTTATCAAACGGAATAGATGCACGTTTTGGATCCTCTGACTTAGATAATGCAGTAAGTGATTGGAAGGATGCGATACCCATAGGTGTAATAGATGCTTCAGCACCACCTGCTAAAATGACATCATTTGTCCCTTTTTGAAGCGCACGGTATGCTTCCCCAATACAATGTGTACCCGTAGCACATGCTGTCACCATACTTGTGCAGATACCTTTTGCTCCTGTATAAATAGCTACATTACCAGCTCCCATATTAGAGATAACCATAGGAATAAATAACGGAGAAACACGCTTTGGCCCTCTTTCAAGAAGTGTTTTCATTCCTGATTCAATAGTGCCAAGACCACCGATACCTGAACCTACGATAACACCTACTTTTGTAGCATCTTCTTTATCCATCTCAATACCTGCATCTTGCAAAGCTTCTTTTGCTGCATAAATAGCATATTGAGAAAAGAGGTCTAATCTACGTACTTCTCTTTTTTCTATATATTTACTTGCATCAAAGTCCTTTACCTCAGCTGCAAGTGTAACATCATAGCCTTCTGTTAATTCAAATTTAGTGATACGATCAATACCGCATACACCTTCTTTAAGGTTATTCCAAAACTCCTCTTTTGTATTACCTAATGGCGATACGACTCCAACACCTGTAATAACAACTCTATTTTGCATGGTTTTCCTCCTCATTAAAATTACATAGCCATGCCGCCATCAACTTTGATGACTTCGCCTGTTACATAACTTGATAAATCACTTGCTAAGAATAATGCTACATTTGCCACTTCTTGTACATTCCCAAAACGATTAAGTGGTATACTCTTAAGTGTGCTTTCTTTGATTGCTTCTGGAAGTTTATCTGTCATATTAGATACAATAAAACCTGGCGCAATAGCATTTACACGTAAATTTTTAGAAGCAAACTCTCTTGCTGCTGATTTTGTCATGCCTACTACACCTGCTTTAGATGCTGAGTAATTGCATTGACCAATGTTACCATGAAGTCCTACTACAGAAGACATATTGATAATGCTTCCGCCTTTTTTCATCATGATGCGTGTTGCGTGTTTCATGCAGTTAAATACACCTTTTAGGTTGATATTGATAACACTATCAAACTCTTCTTCCGTCATTCTAAGAAGAAGCATATCTCTTGTAATCCCTGCATTGTTTACAAGAATATCTAATCCACCAAATGTATCTACCGCTGCTTTCATAAGATCTTTTGCTTGTTCAAAGTTTGAAACGTCTGCCATAACAGCTATAGCCTCGCCACCATTTGATTTGATTTCTTCTACTACAGCTTCTGCTTCAGCAGCTGATCCTTCAAATGGATAGTTCACGATAACTTTGGCACCATTTTTTGCAAATGTATGTGCGATTTCTTTGCCAATCCCACTGCTACTGCCTGTAATAACTGCTACTTTATCTTTTAACATTGCTCTCCTCCTAAAAATTCCAATACATTTTGTAGTGATGCTTCATCTTCTATATTGAGCACTTTAACATTTGATGAAATTTTGCTTACAAAATTACAAAGTGTTTTCTTAACACCAATCTCAATAAAAGTATCAAACCCTTCTTCAATAAGTTTTTCAATACTTTCTCTAAAACGTACACCTTTTACTATTTGAAGTGGAATATTTTCAATCACTTCATCTTTATTCATATAAGAAGCTGTAACATTGCTGATAATAGGTGCTGTAACTTCATTAAAGTTAAAGTGTATAAGTTCTTCTTTTAAGTTCTTCGCTGCTTCCTCCATAAGTGGACTATGGAACGCTCCACTTACATTAAGCGGCATGACGCGTCTTGCACCTTTTTCTTTTAAAAGTGGGGTAGCCTTTTCAATCGCTGTCTTTTCGCCTGAGATAACTACTTGACCTGGGCAGTTATCATTTGCTACTACTAGTTCCAATCCTTCATTTTGAATACATTGACATACTTCATCAATAATTTCTTTTTGAAGTCCAATAACAGCTGCCATACCTCCATCTTTTTCTTTGGCACATTCATCCATATAAAAAGCTCTCTTATCTACAAGTTTAAGTGCTTGTTCAAAATTTAACACTCCACTTGCTACTAAAGCGCTGTATTCTCCTAAGCTAAATCCTAGTACTGCTGAAGGCACAATACCTCGTGCCTTTGCAGCATTAAAGGCAGCAATACTTGTGGTAAAAAGTGCAGCTTGCGTATAACGTGTTTGATTAATAAGTGCGTTTTTGTCTTCAAAACATACTTCTTTAACATCCCAATCTAATATGTCTGAAGCACAGTCGAAAGCTTCTTTGCTCTCTGTATAATGTTCATATAAATTTTTACCCATACCTGCGTACTGCACGCCTTGACCTGAAAATAAGAATGCGATTTTCATTTTTACCACCCTACCTCTAGTTTGATTTTCAAAGTTTTAAATTCAAAGTATTTTTTTCTATTAACCTATCTGTGCTAATGCTCTGTTTCCTTCTGTCATGATTTCTTCAATCATTTCTTTTGCTGTTTGTTCTTGTTTAATCATACCAGCAATTTGACCTGACATAACAGTTCCATTAATTACGTCACCTTCAACTACAGCAAGTCTTAATCCACCTGCACCTAATGCTTCAAGTTCTTCTACGCTTGCACCGTCTTTTTCACGTTTAGCAAACTCTCTCGAAAGCTTGTTTCTAAGCGCTCTTACTGGATGCCCTGTACTTCTTCCTGTTACTACTGTATCAATATCACTTGCTTTAAGCACACGTTGTTTGTAGTTTTCATGTACTGTACATTCTTTAGCTACTAAAAATCTTGTCCCAATTTGAACAGCGTCTGCTCCAAGCATCATAGCTGCTGCAAAACCTCTATGATCTGCAATGCCGCCTGCTGCAATAACTGGAATATTTACTGCATCTACAACTTGTGGTGTAAGTACCATAGTTGTAAGTTCACCAATATGCCCACCTGCTTCATAGCCTTCAACTACAACTGCATCTGCACCTTGTCTTTCCATTCTTCTCGCAAGAGCTACTGACGGTACAACTGGAATAACTTTAATACCTGCTTCTTTCCACATGTTCATGTATTTACCAGGGTCGCCTGCACCTGTAGTAACGATTGTTACACCTTCTTCTACTACAACTTTAGCAACATCTTCAGCATGTGGGCTAAGGAGCATAATATTTACTCCAAATGGTTTACTTGTAATCTCTTTTAAAGCTCTAATCTCCGCTCTAAGCCAGTCAGCGGGTGCATTACCTGCTGCAATAATCCCTAATCCCCCTGCCTCTGATACAGCAGCTGCTATGGCATGGTCAGCGATCCATGCCATGGCACCTTGGAAAATAGGATATTGAATGTTTAACATATCGCATATCTTGTTCATACTTCAATCTCCTTATTTAATCTGCTTAACAAATAATTATTGTCTTTCTGTGATGTAGTTAACAGCATCACCTACTGTTTTAATACCTTCAACATCTTCATTTGAAATAGATACACCAAATTCATCTTCAAGAGCCATAACAACTTCAAATAAGTCTAATGAATCTGCTTCTAAATCTTCTTTGAAACGTGCTGTTTCAACTACTTCTGAAGCATCTACTCCTAATTTGTCTGCTACGATTTCTTGTAATTTTTCTAATACCATTTTCAAATCCTCCTAAAGTTTAATGTTTAATAATTTATATATCCTTAAAGCCCTAAGGCCTAATAGGAACTAATCCCATGTAAGGAGCATGCTGCCCCATGTAAGTCCACCACCAAATCCACTAAGCACAATGGCATCTCCTGGATTCAGCTGCTTCGACACATCATAAAGTGCCATTGGAATACTTGCAGATGAAGTATTACCATATTGATTTAAATTTTTAAAGAACTTGTCAGATGGTACACCTAATTTTTTAGCTACACTATCCATAATTCTAGAATTCGCTTGATGTAAAATAAAATAGCGGATGTCTTCTAATGCATATGAGGTACCTTCTAATACTTTCTCTATACTTGTTGGTACAACAGTTGTTGCAAACTTATAAACTGCTCTACCATCCATGTACATATAAGGTGAGTGAGGTTCTTCTTGAACTACACAATTTTTAAGACTTGTCCCAGGTAACGTCAGCACATCGCCGCCCGCACCATTACTCTCAGTATAGATATTAATTATGTGATTTTTATGATGTTTAGAAAAAATTGCAGCACCTGCTCCATCTCCAAACAACACACATGTTCCTCTATCTGTCCAGTCTACAGTCTTACTAAGCACTTCAGCTCCTATAACAAGCACATTAGTCGCTGAACCTGCCTTAATAGCATCTGTTCCAATTTTAGCTCCATATAAAAATCCACTACACGCAGCTGCTATATCAAAAGCTGTAGCCTGCCCAGCCCCTATAGCTGCCTGTACTCTACAGGCTACACTTGGCATAACATAATCAGGTGTAATAGTTGCTACTATAATAAGATCAATATCTGAAGCGTTTATATTTGCTCTTTCAATGGCTTCTTTTGCTGCAGTAACTGCAAGATCAGTTGTACTTTCGCCTGTTGAAAGATATCTTTGGCTAATACCTGTTCTAGATGTAATCCATTCATCTGACGTATCTACAACCTTTGACATATCCTCATTGGTCATACAATACTTAGGCACTGCCTTTCCCACTCCTAAAAGTTTTACTCCATACATCGTTGTATCACTCCTTTCTATTTTTTTACAAGGTGATACTTCTCTTTAAAGAAATTAGAAAGCCTTGTCAAAGAAGCGATGAGTACCTCATTATCTTCATTAGATAACCCATCTATCATGTTATTGACCATAACTTGATGGAAGTTCTCGTGTACTCTATATGCAAGCTTTCCTTTATGTGCTAAGGCAATCTCTACATATCTTCTATCCTCTTCTGAGCGCTGTCTTGTAACATATTCTTTTTTTACTAATCGGTTAATAGATGTAGTTAATGTGCCTACTGTAATCCCTAATTGATCTGCAACATCCGTCATAGTTCTTGAGCCCATGCCAATGGCATCAATAACATGCATTTCTGTAATAGATAAGTCCTTAAATGGACTTTCTTGGAGTGCAGCTTTTTCAATGGTTAAAATTTCATTAAATAGTTCTACTAGCAATTCATTGACTACTCTTGCAGTATTCTGCAAATCTCTCGCCTCCACTCTTGTGAATTAATACTTTGTAAATCAAATTATTTTATATTCAAAGTATATGTAACAACATTTCTATTGTCAAGTATTGTTTTTTTGGATTAAAGATTATACCTTGTTGGCAATACTTCTCTTATAGGAGGTATACTATGATTAAACTACTAAAAGATCTATCCGCGGATAAACTACGTGACAAGCTCACACTTCTTTATATTCTTAATGCAGTAGATATTGTATTTACCTTTGGGCTCCTTAAGACAGGCCTTTTCAAAGAGATTAATAGTATCATGGTAAGCGTGGTAGATGACCCCTTCCTAAGCATTATAATTAAGCTTATCATTCCTGCTCTCCTTATTATTTATATTCTTATTAAACTTGAAGAGCTTCCTAAGGGTAATCTTAAACTTTGCCATATCTGTGTTAATGTAGTCCTTATTGTTTATACGCTTATCACTATAATGCATATAAGTTATTTCTGCTTATTTTTATACACGTTGTCTCTTCCCAATTAATTCATTTTACTTTTTATGACTTTTTTATTATCATAGAAAAGTAAAAATCATTAAAAGGAGACAATATATGAGTGTTTTAACAGTAAAAAATGTAACTCATGGCTTTGGTTCCCGTAGCATTTTAGAAAATGTATCCTTTCGTTTATTAAAAGGGGAACACGTTGCTCTAGTTGGTGCCAATGGTGAAGGAAAATCAACATTCTTAAATATTATTACTAGTAAGCTCATGCCAGATGAAGGTACTGTAGAATGGTCAAACCGTGTAACAGTTGGTTACCTTGATCAGCATTCTGCGCTTACTCCTGGTACAACTATTCGTGATAACTTACGTTTAGCATTTGATAATTTATTCGCACTTGAACAAGAGATGCTTGGTCATTATGAAAAAATGAGTGACTGCTCTGATGAAGAAATGGCTAAACTTATGGAAGATGCAGCAGAAATCCAAAACATCTTAGATACAAGTGGTTTCTATATTATTGATTCGAAAATCGATGAAGTTGCAAGTGGTCTTGGCCTTGGGGAAATTGGTCTCGATAAAAAAGTAGACGAACTAAGTGGTGGTCAACGTACAAAAGTTCTTCTTACTAAACTTCTTCTTCAGAACCCTACTATCCTTATTCTGGATGAGCCTACTAACTATCTCGATGTTAACCATATTGAGTGGCTTAAGCGCTACCTTCAAAACTACGACAATGCCTTTATTCTTGTATCACATGATATTCCATTCCTTAATGATGTATGTAACCTCATCTACCATATAGAGGATTGTGAGCTTACACGTTATGTGGGTAACTATGATGAGTTTTTACGTTTATATGAGCTCAAAAAACGTCAACAAGAAAAAGCTTATGAACGTCAACAAAAAGAAATTGATAAACTTGAAGACTTCATTGCACGTAATAAAGCACGTGTTGCTACAACAGGTATGGCAAAAAGCCGTATGAAACAGCTTGATAAAATGGAAATGATTGAAAAACCAAAAGAAAAAATCAAGCCTACTTTCAACTTTAAATTCTCTAAAGCACCTAGCCGTTTCCTTATTGAAGCTCGTGACCTTGTAATCGGTTATGATGAACCACTTACAAAACCACTTAATTTCAACATTGAACGTGGTAAAAAAATTGCTATCTGTGGTGTAAATGGTCTTGGTAAATCTACACTTCTTAAAACACTTCTTGGTATCCTTAAACCAATTAGTGGTGAAGTAGAATTTGGTGAGAATGTTGAGTACGGTTACTTTGCTCAAGAAGACTCTCGTGATAACAGCAATACTGCACTTGATGAACTTTGGAATGAATACCCATCTCTTACAAACCATGAAGCACGTTCTGAACTGGCTAAATGCGGCCTTACAACAGATCATATTACCAGCCCTATGAAAGTTCTATCAGGTGGAGAAAATGCTAAAGTACGTCTTTGCAAAATTCTTCTTCAAGAACTTAATCTTCTTGTTCTAGACGAACCAACAAATCACTTAGATGTGGATGCTAAAGATGAGCTGGAAAAAGCACTTAAAGAATTCAAAGGTACAGTTGTTCTCGTATGTCATGAACCTTACTTCTATGAAAGTTTCGTAACAGATGTATGGAATGTAGAAGACTGGACAACTAAAATTATTTAATAAAAAAGCTAGAGGCCAAGCCTCTAGCTTTTTTATATATTTTTCCTTCTTAATTTATACTATAATGCTCAAAACATTTGTAAAACAACATTTCTTCTACCGGTTGACTAATATAATAACCTTGGATTTTATCACATTTTATTTCCTTCAATATATCTATCTGCTGACTTACTTCAACACCCTCACATATTACTTCTAGCCCTAATATATGAGCTAACTCTATAAGTGTCCCTATAATCGCTACATTTCTTTCATCCTTTTCTATCTTACTTACAAGTAGCTGGTCTATTTTCAATATATCTAATGGAAGCACTTTAACATGATTAAAAGAAGAGTACCCTATACCAAAATCATCTAAAGATATTTTTATCCCTAATGCTTTAATCTCATTTAGAACCTTTACAATATACTCTGGATAATCTACTACTTCACCTTCAGCTATCTCTAACCTAATAAGCTCAGGATTAATATGATATTTATTAAGAATACCTTTAATAATCTCTACACAGTTAGGTCTTTTAAGTGATCTATAAGACATATTCACATACATTTCCAAATCAGTGTACCCATTCATATGCCACTTCTGTCCAAATTCACAAGCCTTATCCAACATTAAATAATCAATCTCTACTATACACCCTATTCGCTTAGCAACAGGTATAAATGCCTCTGGGAGCAGTACTTCCCCATTTCTAATCCACCTTGAAAGAACTTCTGCCCCTACAATCTTCTTCTTATGTATATCAAAAATAGGCTGATAGTATGGGACAATTTCTCCTCTTGCTATCACATCTTTTAAGCTTGCCTCTACTTCTAATTCTTCTGACATTTCATCTGTAAACACCTGGATACTATTACCCCCCTTTTTCTTACTCCTATACATAGCAATGTCACCATATTTAAGCAAGGTATTAATATCACTCGTTTGATATGGATAAATACTGATCCCTATACTTGCCTTAATAGCAAAGTTATAAGAAGCATACTCAAACTTCTTATTAACTCTATTTAAGAGATTCTGCCCAAATTGGGCTATTTCATTAGGTGCAAATTCTCCTTCTCTGATAACAATAAATTCATCTCCACCTAATCTTCCTATAGTTGTATAGTCATTAGCTAATTCCATGAGTTCCTTTGCAGTAGTACATAGTACCTTGTCTCCCTCAATATGGCCTACTGTATCATTTAAAGTCTTGAAATTATCAAGGTCTATAAAATAAATAACAAAGGATACATTCATTTTCTTAAGATAATCTAAATGTTCATACAAGCTATGTCTATTCTTAAGGTGCGTTAAAGAATCATACTTAGCAAGGTATTTCATCTCTTCTGAGTAATGCTTTAAGGTTGTAATATCATTAATAATAATCGCAAAATACCCTTGCTGTATGCTATATAATGTAATAGATGCCCATTTATCTCCTTTTAGGGCCACTTGACTTAAGGTATATGTTCTGTCTGTTCGCCATACTTGTCCTAAAATTTCTTGAATCTGCCTATCATCGATGCCCGCTATATGAGATAATTCATGAATTGTATTATTGATTAATTTTTCTTTAGAAACGCCTAACAAATCACCTAGAGCATCATTGCATTCTTCACAAATAGCATCTTTATACTGTCCTAATTCATCTTTCTTTACTCTATAACATGCAAACCCATTTGGCATAGTGCTTAATACGCTACTATACTTCTTTTCATTTAATAAAATATGTTCATTAGCTTGTTCTAGAGAATCAAACATTCTATTAATATCTTCTTCCAGCATTCCTATTTCATCATTTACTTCATCTTTTTCTATATGTTTTGATAAATCCTGTGAGCTATGAATATTGTTAATCTGTTTATCTATTTTTACGATGCGTTTTACTACAAGCTTTTCTACCAAAACCCCTAGGATGCAGTTTGTAATAATGCATACTATCATTAAAACACCTGTTAAAGTCTCTATATTCTGCTTCGTACTTTGTTTTGCTAATAAAGGTTCTGTTAACCTTACATAAAACTTTTCCTCTGCATTAGCAGTGCCAACAGGTGCATAACTTTCAATGATAGATTTATCATAAACAAGATGAATAGGTACGCCTATATAGCTTTCCTCTAGATTACGAGCTCTTAATGGATCTAACCTATTTGTTAAATCCACACGTCTTTTCAAATCATTTCCTATCTTCCCTATCATCTCTTGGTCTATTGCCTCTATGGCCATAAAGTATCCCCTATGTTCTTTTTCTCCCCCATCTATAAGTGGATATATAGCTACAATATAAGGATGATTATTGGTAGAAATAACGCCTTCAAAACTTTGCTCTGTGTTCTGAGTAAGCTTTTTAACCTCTTTAATAAGTGTATCTACTTCAGCTTCCTCTATTATTTTTTCTTCTTTGTCATAATATGTTTTATAAACTCTAAATTCTGGAGATAAAATAATCTTACTCTGTATCCCATCATCTTCAAACCACTTATATATGCTAAGTTCTTGTATGAAGTCAGCATCATAATCCTCATCCATTCTAATAATATTAGGTAGTAATTCTTTATAGTCTTTCGCCTTACTAATAAGCTTATCTTTTTCCTCTTGCAGCCTACTCATAATATCTGATGTAATATCAGTAATGTGTGTCACCTCCCCTTGATACAAATAGTCCACCATTACCTTAGCTGACATCAAGTACAATATAATTGTTATTACAGTCATTGCTGCAAAAATACTAGCGATTTTTACTGATAACTTCATAGCAGCCCCCTTTTTAATATACTTATATAAAACTTTTTATCTCTTTATTGATTTTATAATATAAAGAAAACTCGAATTAGTAAACCGTTTTTACCCTTTTCACCTATTTTATGACATACTTCTTTCTACAGCTTTCTCTAAAAATTTCATGAATAAAGGATGTGGTCTATTAGGTCTAGATAAAAACTCTGGATGGAATTGTACACCTACAAACCAAGGATGATTGGGTACTTCTACTATTTCTACTAGATGTTCATCTGGAGAGGTTCCTGCTATCCTTAATCCTTGATCTACTAATAAG
>JAHLFD010000203.1:0-8555 GCA_018883975.1 Candidatus Niameybacter stercoravium | reverse complement strand
CTTCATTATTACGCATTGGATGCTGTCTATCCCCATAATGAGGGAAATCTGGGTGATGCCAGTCAATGATAGAATAATATAGTCCTACCTTAAGTCCTTCAGCTCTTACCGCATCTACATACTCACGGATTAAATCTCTCCCTGCATTGGTATTGGTAGCCTTATACTCTGTATATTGGCTATCAAATAAACAGAAACCATCATGATGTTTGGCAGTCAGGACGACATATTTCATCCCTGCTTCTTTAGCCATTCTTGCCCACTCTTTTGGATTGTAATCTACAGGATTAAATTCATCAAAGTACTCTTGATAATCTTCTATACTCATCTGCTCTGTTGAGCGTACCCATTCTCCCCTTGCAGGAATAGAATAGAGCCCCCAGTGAATAAACATCCCAAATCTTGCTTCTTTAAACCATTCAATTCTCTTATTATATGCTTCTCTATCAAACATGCTCTTTCTCCTTTATTCTCCTTTATTCTTCTTTTATTTTTTAGCCTTTTAAAGCCCCAATCATAACACCTTTCACAAAGTATTTTTGTACAAATGGATAGATACAAAGTACTGGTACACTAGCAACTACAATAACAGAATACTTAAGTAGGTCTACAAGCCCTTGCTTTTGAAGCATAGCCTCCACATCTTGCATCATAGTTGGGTCTATATTATTCATAATTAATATATTTCTTAAAATAAGTTGTAATGGGAATAAATCTTGATTATTTAAGTAAATCATAGCACTAAAATAAGTATTCCAATGCGCTACACCATAATAGAGGACAAGTACCGCAAGAATTGGCTTAGATAATGGCATAACAACCTTACAGAAGAAGCCTATAGGTGAGCAGCCATCAATTTCAGCTGCCTCATAGAGTGTATCTGGAATAGTATTTTGAAGATAAGTTCTAGCAATAATCATATTCCACACAGACATAGCTGCTGGAATAATCATAGCCCATCTTGTATTTAACAAACCAAGTTTTTGAATGAGCATATAGGTAGGAACAAGTCCACCACTAAAATACATAGTAAAAACAAAGATACCTGTTATCACATTTCTGCCTACTAACTCTTTACGTGAAAGTGGATAAGCACAAAGCATGGTCATAATAAGATTAATAAAGGTCCCACATATCATGTAAATAAAAGAGTTCTTAAACCCTACTAAAATTTGATTATTCTTAAATACAGCTTCATACCCCATTAATGTAGGTTCTACTGGAAATAGCCATACTTCTCCCCCAATAACAGCCTGAGGACTACTAAAAGATGCACTCACTACATAGATGATAGGATAGAGTACAATAACTAATACAAATGCTAAAATAATATAATTCCCTATGATAAAAGCCTTATCTGCTTTTGATTCTTTAATTAATTTATTTGATGTCTTCATGTTTTATCCCCCCTTTACCAAATGCTCGTATCTGAAAACTTCTTAGCTAACCAGTTTACACTTATTAACAGTATGAACCCTACAACGGAATTAAATAATCCTACTGCCGTTGAGAAACTATAATCTGCATTAACTAGCCCTATTTTATAAACAAAAGTTGCGATAACCTCTGACTTAGACATATTCATGCTATTTTGCATTAGATAAACTTTTTCAAAGCCTATACTCATAATAGAACCTACATTGAAAATTAATAAGATAATAATCTGTGGCCTAATGGCAGGTAAATCAATATGCCAAATACGTTTTAATCTAGATGCCCCATCTACAATTGCTGCTTCTTGTAGCTCTTTACTTACACCTGCTAAGGCAGCAAGATAAATGATTGCTGAGTAACCAGCTGTTTGCCAGATTCCTGACCATACATATAAAGATGGGAATAAATCTGGGTCCCCTAAAAAGTTAATAGGATCTTGTCCAAATAATTGTAAGATATTATTGATGATACCTGTACGCATATCTGTTACTTGCATAATGAGACCAACCATAACAACTGTTGATATGAAATAAGGTGCATAAGTAACCATCTGCACAACCTTTTTAAATCTTTGATTGCCTACCTCATTGAGCGCAATAGCTAATAAGATAGGAATAGGAAAGCCTGCAATAAGGCTATAAACCCCTAGTGCTAATGTGTTCCATATAACATCTAAACTAGAAGGTGAACTTAAGAACTGTATAAAATGTTTAAATCCTACCCAGTCACTTCCCCAAATTCCTTTAGATACACTATAATCCTTAAAAGCCATTACAATTCCGCCCATCGGAATATAGCTAAAGACAATAACGTAAATAAGTGGTAGCAGTAACATCAGGTAAAATTGCCACTGTGTCAATGCCTTTCGGCATGTCTTTCTTAGTCTTGCCTTTCTATCTAATGGTTCACCTAGGAAAACTTCTTCCTGTTCTATTATCCCTGCATTGGTTTTAGCCATCTATGATCCCCTTCCTCTATATCTATTCTTCGTTCTTTTTATAAATCCTCTCACACTTCCCCCATCTTATCCTCTTTTTCATAAAGTCTTACTTATAATGAATGAAGAGTAGAGACTCTAGCTTTTATAGCTCTACTCTCTACTCTCTACTCTCATCCTTTACTTATACTGTCTTGTATAGGCATTATTGTATACTTCTATATATTTTGAGAGTTGAAGTTTTTCTAAGCCCTTAATATAATCATCCCACTCTGCATCAATGTCTTTCGTACCACTAATGAAAGCAACTCGCATTTCTTCTGCATATTTTTCTAACTCAACAGATATAGTTTGGATTTCTGTTGATTCTTCAGCAGTTAACTTAATAGCAGGTAAAATATCATAATTTCCTTCTGGCTGAGGATAGGGTTCATAGTTATTCTTTGTTTCTTGAAGAAGTAATTCTTCAATACCTTCTGGTGAGCCTACATCTCTACCTTCTTCTGTTGCAGAGCCCATTCTCATATCTGCAGTTCTGTAAGATACACCGACATCTTGCCAGTCTTTGTTTTGTGGTTCTGAAGAATATGCTGTTAAGATTTCATAAGTAGCAGGTCTACCATCAAGTCCAACTTGACCTTCTTCTGCATACTTCCAGTCTTCCCCTTCAAATCCAAACTGTGAAGTTAGTGTCCCTTCTAATGTAAACATATAGTCAATCCATCTTAATGCTGCTTCTGGATATTTACAATCTTTTGTAATGGCAAAAGATGTTGCACCAATTCCTGCATGTTTGTAATATGTCGCCTGTCTTAAACCACTTGGCCCTTCAATAGGTGCAATGGTTTTATAATGGCGATAAGTTTCATTATTAGATACAGAATCTATTACATCAGAGATAGTACCTGCTGGTACAAATAATACAGGTTCACCTTCTTGTGCCATAAGGTTCCTTAACTGACCTGAGTTTTGGGTAAAGGTCCCTTCGTAAATAGCTCCCATTTCATATAATTCATTAAGGAATTTTAACCCTTCCTTATACTCATCTTTATTCACAATAACATCTACATTACCTTCTGGATTTAAAACCAGTTTAGGGTCTGTGTCATAACCTGGATCTAAAATAAAGGCATTCATTAAAAATGGGGTTGGGTCTTGGAACCATCCATCATTAGAGCCTGCAATCGCTACACCCTTAGGATTAATTTCTAAGAATTTTCTACATACTTCTTTAAATTCTTCTGTGGTTGTAGGAACATCCATTCCCATTTTTTCAAGCCACATTGTATTTACCCACATCTTTTGAGCATATGTACAGTGGTAGCATTGGTTAACAGTAGCAATATTATAGATATGCCCATCTGTTGCTGTTGTTCTACCTTTAATAGCTGGAACCTCTTCCATAGCTTTCTTATAGTTTGGCATATTCTCTTCAATTAAATCTTCAATTGGTAAGAGTAGCCCTTCTTTTACCCCAAATTTGGCTTCATCTGGTGTATCGAAAATAAATACATCTGGAGGTGTACCACCAGCCATGAGCAGGTTAATCTTCTCCGTTACAGCATCAGATGTAGCAGACTCAAATTTCCAAGTAATATTCGTTTTCTCCTCCATATACTTCGTAAATTCATTGGTACTATAATCAATAATATTAGGTACGATTCTTTGGAACATGGTCATTGTAATCGGCTCATTTGTGATAGGATAAGTTCCTACTTCTGTATAAAGTGCATTCTTTTCCTCTTCAGTTAATTGTGCATTTGCTTCTTTTGAGCCGCCCCCATTAGAACAGGCTGTTAATGTAAGTGAACCCATTAAGCCTAATGCCAACCATTTCATCCATCTTTTTTTCATATTCAATCCTCCCTATAATTTTGATATAGTATATCTTATCATAACAGTTTAATTTTTTCATTATTTTTTATATAAAATTATTATATTCATAATATTTATTTTTATTTTATGTGCACTTTTACCATTAAATCATTAAAAACAGTCTCTTTATACCTCATATATACTCCAATTACCTCTACACAAAAATAAAACCTGATTAAATAGGTTGGTTTTAACCTCTCTACTTAATCAGGTTTTATTTACTCTTTCTCTATATAGGATTATTAATTAAACTGCTTATTAGAAATTGATAGCATCTGGATTAATACCTGCTCCACCACAGAATGGGATAGCATCAATAATTGCCATATCCTCTTCTTTAATTTCAAAATCAAATACCTCTGTATTTTCTATAACTCTGCTTTCTGTTATAGACTTTGGAAGTGGTAAGAGCCCATGTTGAAGGACCCATCTAATACAGATTTGAGCGACTGTTTTGCTATATTTTTGAGCCATCATTATAAGGGTTTTATTGTTTAACACATTTCCTGTCCCTAACGGGCTCCATGCTTCTACTAAGATGTTATGTGCTCTGCAGAAATCCACAGATTCTGCTTGCATAAACCCTGGATGGTATTCAATTTGGTTCACCATTGGTACAACTTTAACTCCTTCAAGAAGAGCTTCTAAATGGTGCGGTAAGAAGTTACTTACACCAATCGCTTTAACCTTACCTTCTATATAAAGCTCTTCTAATGCTCTCCACGTCTGAGCATTAATCTCTTTCCAGTTTTCAAACTGATTAGCAGCCGCTGGCCAGTGAATAAGATATAAATCTACATAGTCTAAGTCTAACTTTGCCATAGTCGTCTCAAAAGCTGCTAGTGTTTTTTCATAGCCTCTTTCTGTATTCCATACTTTACTTGTTACAAAAATTTCTTCTCTTGGCACACCTGATTCTTTAATGGCCTGTCCTACACTTGCTTCATTACCATAGCAAGCCGCTGTATCAATATGCCTATAGCCTGCTTTTAAAGCTGCCTTTACTGAGTTTATAGCTGTTTCACCATTCGGTGTCTGCCATGTTCCAAATCCTATGCAAGGGATTTGCACATCATTAGCTAGTGTATACGTATCTTGTAAATTCTTAAATGTCATACGATCACTCCTTTCCTATACCTTATTATACCCTAAAATTTAGATAACAAAAATCTTAGAGTGTTTGTAAACTACCTCGGGTTTGTTTTGTTTCTTACATGTACTCTATAGTCCTATGTAAGCATTTTTCTTTATTTCTTTAGGAAATTTTTAACTTATTTTAAAACTTATATATTCCCTATATTATGTTAATCACGCTTTGTCCCCCAACGTTTACAGTGTAATAACTTTGTAACATTTTATATCTATTTTATTTTTATAGGCTCTAAAATCGCACTAGCATCACTTGCAAAATATTATAAACTATGTATAATAAATGTTACAAAGTTGTTACACGCATCATTTACATACGAAATAAATATGTAATAACTTTGAATCCGAATTGAATTAAGAGGAGACAAAATTATGAAAGCAAAACAACTATTTACAAAAGCAATCTCAAAATCTACAGCATTCCTTATGATTGGAGCAACTGTTATAGGATCAGGAGCTGGCGCAACTGTTTATGCCAAAGATATTAATGAAACATGTAATGTAAAAGTAAATACATATAAATTCTCTTGTAACAACATTGTTAATCTAGATTGTGATTTTGATAATTTATGGAATCCGGGGAACTGCATACCAGGTAATGGAACATCTAAACCTGAGAATAAACCATCTACTCCAGATAACGAAACTTCAAAGCCTGAGAATAAGCCATCTACTCCAGACAATGAAACTTCAAAGCCTGAGAATAAACCATCTACTCCAGATAACGAAACTTCAAAACCTGAGAACAAACCATCTACTCCAGATAACGAAACTTCAAAACCTGAGAATACACCATCTACTCCAGATAACGAAACTTCAAAACCTGATACAAATGTATCTACACAAACTCAATTTGAGAACAGAGTTTTAGAACTTGTCAATGTTGAGCGTCAAAAAGCAGGTCTTAATGCACTTCAAATGGATGAAAGTGTAAGAAATGTAGCAAGACTTAAATCTGAAGATATGCGTGTTAATAAATACTTTGACCACACAAGCCCAACTTACGGTTCACCATTTGATATGCTCAAAAAATTTGGCATAAGCTATAAAAGTGCTGGTGAAAACATCGCTCAAGGTTACAGCACACCAGAAGCTGTTGTAAACGGCTGGATGAATAGTAGCGGCCATAGAGCAAATATCTTAAATGCAAGCTTCACACATATGGGCGTTGGCTATGATGCTAACGGACACTACTGGACACAAATGTTCATCGGAAAATAATCTTACATACACGAAAAAGCCAGCGGTAAGTTCATACTTATCGCTGGCTTTTTCGTAATCTCTTTCTTATTCTCCTACTACTGCTTCTCAAAATCACACCTTATATAATTTATACTCTACTACTATTCTACACTGACTATCTAATAGTCTCTTATTTATTTTATATTCATATAAGGTATCTATATTGTAAAATAACTAGGTAAGTTACATACTAATCAAGAGGGATATACACGATATATACAAATAGAAAGGATTGATCCATGATTGCACTTATTGTAGCCCACTCTCGGAATAGAGTTATCGGCAATAAAGGCCATATGCCTTGGAACTTAAAAAATGAGCTTAAGCGTTTTAAAGCATTAACTACAGATCATGTAGTCGTTATGGGAAGACGCACCTATGAATCCATAGGCCATCCTTTGCCTAACCGTATGAATATTGTTATATCATGCACACAGAACTTTGATGACGAAAACTGTATGACGGCTCACTCATTAGAAGAAGCTATACATTTAGCCCAAGTTAAAGCTCCAGGTAAAACTATCTATATTACTGGTGGTGAAAGATTATATAAGGAATCTCTTCATCTCGTCAATACTATGTATATTACCCTTATTGATGCTTATATTGAAGGGGATACCTTCTTCCCTACTTTTAATGAAGAGGATTTTACTAAACAAATAGATGCTGTTTTCCATGAAGAGCTTACGTATACTTATATGACTTACAGACGCAAATAAGGGTAAACCCAGTGGGCTTACCCTTTATCTTTTATAATTTAGCAATTGTTTCTTCGCTTAAAGTTTTAATATATTCTACGGCTAACTCTATAGATGCTTTATAATCTTTCATAGCTGCGTAGCCATAATGTGTATGGGCATAACGTACTGGTACGCCTAATACAAGGCACGGAACTGCTGCTAATTCTAAGTGAATTGGCCCTGCATCTGTACCACCACCGCTACGTACAGCACATTGGTAAGGAATCTCTTTTTCACGTGCTACTTTTTTCACCTCTTCAATGAGTCTTGGGTTAGCAATAAAACTTCTATCAAAGTGTCTAATTTGTGCACCTTTTTTAAGGCACCCTTGAGCCTCATACCTATCCATAAAAGTATCATCTGCTGGGGAGCCTTCAAATATAATAGCTATATCTGGCTTAATATTCTTCACATTAACTTTAGCCCCCCTGCATCCTACTTCTTCTTGTACAGAGATAGCCCCTACTACATCTACATCAAGCTCTAATCCTTCAAGGGCAAGTAAAGTCTCAATAACGCATCCGCAGCCTAATCTATTATCAAAAGCTTTCCCTAACATGATTTCAGTGGTTTTATTGTAACTAAAAGTGGTATCTGGTACAACTGGTGCACCTACTTCTATCTTGAAAAGGTCTACCACTTCCTCATAACTTGTAGCCCCTACGTCAATAATCATATCTTCTAACTTCTGACCATCTCCCCCGCCAAAGTGTGGTGGTCTCGAACCAATAATGCCTTCTATGTAATGTCCTTCACTATTTTTAATAAGTACTTTATGTGCTGGCACAGTCTGCGTTACCCAGCCACCTAAAGGTAAAAATTTAAGGGTTCCATTTGGTCTAATGCTTTGCACAATAAAAGCAACTTCATCTGAGTGCCCATCTAACATAATAATAGGCTTGTTGCCTGCATGATTTTTCCTATAAATCATAAGATTGCGCATGCTGTCTTCTTGAATAGTGAACTGCTCACCGTATTTCTTTTTAATAATATTTACGACTTCATCTTCAAAACCAGGTGCACCCTTTGCATTAGATAATGCTTCAATTAAAGCAATAGATTCTTCTTTTGTATAGTTTGTCATATGTATTTTCTCCTCTTTACTCTATTTTTCTTTTATAACCTACGCCCCAAGTCTTTAACCTTTAACTTGTTTGTTTTGATTGCCTGACGCCAGC
>JAHLFD010000202.1:0-3311 GCA_018883975.1 Candidatus Niameybacter stercoravium | reverse complement strand
AAAGTATGTAGAGAAGATGTATACGCTCCAAGCAACTTTTTTAAGTGAATTAGGGGCAATAGAAGCTAAAGCAAGAGCTGTTTTTGCACAACTCCCTGAGGAAGAGCGTAATTTAAGTACGGCGAAAAAATTGGCACCTTCTTTTATTAATGAAGGACTGGCTCTAGAAAGTAAGTGTGATGGTGAGGTAAGTAGCCTTTTAAATGCATTTGAAGCAGAACTTAAAGAAGTGGGAGCTAATACAGATATTGTAAAGAATATGAAAGAAGCTTATCAGACACAAAAAAGACTTAAAAAAGCTTATTATTTATCTGCCATTAAATAAAGGAAATAAGTTTCTAAGGAAAGAGAGCGGTCATGTGTGAGAAAAGTAGTGAATGTTATAAAAGTGGCTATTGTATTGGCTGCTATGGCATGTATTTTTTATTTATCCTCTCAAACAGCTACAGAATCGAGAGCGCTTAGTAATAGGGTGGCAGAGCAGCTGAAAGGTTATATAGAAACTGTCACGTATTTAGTGCCTTTTATAAGGAAGGTGGACCTAACTTATCCTGTAGTACAAATTAGGAAATTAGCTCATTTTACGATTTATTTAGTGCTAGGACTTGTAAGTTATCTAGTACTACCTAGGCAGTGGTCAGTTAAGAAGAAGATGACATTAGTCGTTAGTTTGTGCTTTATGTATGCCATAACGGATGAATTTCATCAGTCCTTTGTACCAGGGAGAGCACCTGAAGTAAGAGATGTCCTCATAGATACTTTAGGGAGTAGTGTCGGCATGAGTATAGGGTGTTTTATGAAAGGATTTAAATAATTCTCGCAAAAAATGACAAAAATTATAGTGAATAATTATTATTTAATATATTATAATAAATTGAATAATGATAAAAGGAGGAAAATAGAAAGATGGAAAAGGAAGTAGAGATTTCCCTCTTAGAAATCGTAACGATTTTATGGAATAAGGCTTGGATTATTATATTATGTATTCTATTAGGTGGTACTTTAGGCTTTGGTATAAGTCGTTATATGATAGATCCTACTTATACAAGTAGAATCAGTATGTATGTTAATAATAATACGGATCGTGTAGAGTCTCAGCTTAATATTAATGATATTAATGCATCGCAAAAGTTGGTGGCGACTTACATAGTGATTCTCAAAAGTGATGTGGTATTAGATAAAGTGATTAGTCAAATGGCACTACCTTATACGAATGAAGAATTAAGGAATATGATTGCAGCTAATGCTTTAAATAGTACAGAGATTTTAGAAGTTAAGGTAACAAGTAAAAATCCTGAGGAAGCAGCAGCCATCGCCAATACCTTAGCAGAAGTGGCACCACCTGAGATTATCCGTGTGGTACAAGCAGGGGGCGTGCAACTCATAGACGAAGCTGTACCTCAGATGGAGCCTGTAGCGCCTAATATCAAATTAAACACTGTTATTGGTGCTTTACTAGGAGCTGTTATAGCTATTATAGCTGTGTTAGTGGCAGGAATGTTAGATACCAGAGTGAAGTCAGAAGAAGATTTACAAAAGCAGTATGAACTACCTGTCTTAGGTGTCATTCCAGATATTTTAGAGGCAATTAAAAGTCAAGGCTAAGGGAGGGCATACCATGAAGAAACTGAATAAGAAACAACAAGGAAATAATATAGAGCTTAGAAGAAAAACCTATTTAAATGATACAACACCTTTTTCAGTAAAAGAAGCTTATAAGTTAGCTAGAACTAATATTTTATTTTCTTTAGCAGAAGAAGGTTGTAAATATATTGCCATTACCAGTGCTTATCCTTCGGAGGGAAAGACCACTACTGCTACAAATACGGCACTTTCCTTTGCTCAAATGGGTAAACGTACTTTGCTTATTGATGGGGACATGAGAAAACCTCAAGTACATAATGTTTTTAATGTGAATAATCAAGTTGGGTTATCTAACGTATTAGGTGGTTTTGTAGGGCCAGAAGAAGCCATTCAAAAGCTAGAATCAGGACTACATATTATGACGGCAGGACATATTCCACCTAATCCGGTAGAGCTTTTAGGAAGTAATCGTATGAAGTCGCTTTTAGAAGCGTTAGGCGAGCATTATGACTATATTTTTATAGATACACCTCCTGTAAGTATAGTAACAGATGCTATTGTACTTTCTGAAATTGTATCAGGTGTTATTGTAGTCACCAAAGAAAGACAAAGTAGACATCAAGAACTAGGGGATGCCATAGGAAAATTAAACTTTGCCAAAGCAAAGATACTAGGAATCATTTTAACAGGTGCCACAGCAAAAGGTGGCAAGTATGGTAAATATGGTAAGTATGGAAAATATAAAGGATATGAAGCTTATGAATAGAGTGGACTTTCATAGTCATATATTGCCTGGCATAGACGATGGTAGCCAAAGCGAGTCACAAAGCTATGAGATGCTTAGGCAGGAAAAGGCTCATGGGGTAGGGAAGGTACTAGTGACACCACACTTTTATCCAGATGAGCCATCACCTAGAGCGTTTATAGAAAAGCGTGAGGCAGCTTATGAGAAGCTTATGACTTATATAAAGAGTAGGCAAGAGGAATTGCCTACAATAATCCAAGGAGCAGAGGTGTTACTAGGAGTAGAAACAGCAGATCTAGAGGATTTAAAGCTCCTAGCTATAGAGGGGACGGATTATATTCTAATAGAGCTCCCCTATGCTCAGCTTCAAGAATGGATGTATGAGAGTATAGAGAAGATCAGAGTGGTACATCATCTCATACCTGTTATTGCTCATGTGGAGCGTTATGTCCCTTTCCAAAAAGATTTAAATGACATATACCGTCTCATGTCTATTGAAGGGGTATTAGGGCAGGTGAATACCAGGGCCATCCTAGACTCCAAAACTAGGAGGTTATGTCAGCAACTTATAGGTCATGATCTTGTACATGTCATTGGTTCTGATGCCCATAGGGTAAGGCATTTAAAGGAACTAGATCGCGCTTATGGCTATATCAGTAAAAAGCATGGAGAGATAAAGCTAGAGACCCTTCATCAGCAAGCGGCAGCTCTATTAAGAAATGAGAAGATTTCTAAACCTGTACCAAAGCCACTTAAAAGGTTATGGGGTAGATTTTATTTATAGTAAGATATAATGATAGAAAGCGTAGGACAGATAGGTCCTACGCTTTATTAGTAAGCACTTAATCAAACCACAGTAAATACTATATCATTGGTCACTATCTTTGAAATAGGCTATAATAGATAGGAAAGCTTATATAGAGCCGCACATAGAGAGGAAAACAAAGTGAAACTATCAATTATTATTGTTAATTATAATACC
>JAHLFD010000201.1:0-8638 GCA_018883975.1 Candidatus Niameybacter stercoravium | reverse complement strand
GCCTATGGATTTGCAACTCAAGTTGTTATTTTAAATAAAGATGGAAAAGTTGAAAAAGTTATTGCTGCGCATGATGTTGGAAAAGCATATGATTGAGTGTCTTGCTATGGGTTGCATTATATATAATATCGTGGAACTTATGATCTAACTCTTTGAGTTGATTCACTTCATTTTTTTCTACATAAAATGAAGTAAGTGCTAAAATCTCTTCCATCTCTTGTAAATCTTGTTCTGTAATACGTTCTGCTGCTTTTCTTGCTGCTAAACCTTCAAGTCTTGAACGAATAAGATAAATATCTTCAACGTCCTCTTGTGTAATCCCTGCTACTACTGTTTCTTTATTAGGTATGGATTGTACTAAGCCTTCTAGCTCAAGCTGTCTAATAGCTTCTCTTACAGGCGTACGGCTTACACCTAACTCCGTTGCAATTGTACTTTCTCTAAGTACATCCCCAGGTTTGTAACTTCCTTCTAGAATAGCTTCTCTGATTGTGTTAAACACTTTACCTCTAAGAGAAGCTTTATCTGATACACCAATATTGTATCCCACTTTAATCCTCCTTACCCGCACCCATTCGTACGCGTATCTATGTATACAAACCTTATTCTAACAAATTCTAAGAAAAGTGCAATTGTTTTTTTAGTAAGCAAGCCATTTACCATCTTTATCCTTGTAAGAAACAAGGCTTTCCTCTAAAACTCTATCCCGAATCTTATATTCTTCTCCATCTATACTGAATGTCATCACCCATTTTAAAGCAATCTTATACTCTATATTCTGCATTTTTTCTATGCCATTTAATTCTTTATTCGTTAAATGGACAAGCTCAAGCACTCTAGCTTCTAAATCTCCATTTTCCGTAACCTCTACCTGCTCTAGCTCTACTTCCATTTGGGCATTTTGAACATCTTTATTTTTAATGAACCAGTCTTCAAATTCTCCTATTATGGATTCCCTACTCTCTAAAACCACATGATTTTCTAAGGTCTTACTATTACGTCCTTTTATGCCTTTTATATAAGCTGCATAAAAAGTATTAATACTTTGCTTAAACCTTTCACTACCGGTCTTAGAAAGCTTAAAATCCTCTATAACAAACTGCTTCTTTTCATTTGAAATGGTAATTTCACTCTCATAAGTTTCAATATTACCATAAATATCATAGATTTTTAAAGGATATGTCCCCTCTAATACCTGTTCAAAATCAACACTACCTTCACGGTTAGCCTTCTTCTCACCACCTAATTCTACTACCGTCCCTGGAATAGTCTCAATATGAACCCCCACAGTTTCATAAGGTATCTTTATCTCTGTCTGGGTAGGCACATCTATATCTGTGATATAATCACTACATATTTCGCTTGGAAAAGCTATACGTACAGTATAACGACCTGGTAACACATTTTTTACAATGTATTTATTGTCTTCCTTTTGTGTAACAGGTTCGTCATTAAACCATACACTAGATCCTAAAGGCGTATAAATATTAACATCCTCTATCCTAAAAGGAAATACAACCTGCCACTTATCCTCTACTTTTACCACACTCAAAGTGCTGGTTACGTTCTGCCCTGCAAAACTATACCTCACTTCATAAAAAGCTTTTGCTTCATTTCCTGTTTGCTCCCCTACCTGTCCTCTTCCTTCTTCCATTTTGACGAATCCTTTTCCCTCAAAATAGTTATTTAAATACTGCGCTACTTCTACATCATTAAAATTATGTAATCTTTCGTCTTCATAAAACAAAGACGCTGCCGATATATAGTCCCTGTTATTAAGTGCTTTCATATATGCATTTACAATATAACGGGACTGACCTTTGTAGTCATTAAAAAGACACCATGCAGTACCTACGCTAATGCCAATTAAAGCCATTGTCACTATAAGTACCTTCTTATTCGTTTTCATTAGTTCCCCCCCATATATGTGGATATCGTTTAGTATAACTATATGATATGGTTGTCCTATTTATGCTCAGTCATTCTAAAAATATTAGGGCTAACGTAGCTTTCCATCAAGAAATACTTAAAAAGCAACTATAAAACAAAGAGACTGTTGCACGAACTCGTTCATGCAACAGTCTCTTTGCCTAATAAATAGTTGTCTTTTCTAAATAGCTTTTAAGTTCATCTCTTAAAGCTAAAAACTTCTCTGCAATAGGAAGACCGACTTCGCCTCTATCCACCATTTGGTCTAGCTCTTCTAGTGTGACCCACTTAGCTGCTACAGTCTCTCCTTCCTGCATGACAAGTTCTTCTATGGATCTATCTACTCTTACGATATACGTATCACTGAAAGTATCCTCAGTTCTTTCTGTTTTAAATAAGATAAGCTCTTCTTCTGCTACATCAATACCTGTTTCTTCAAAAAGCTCTCTTTTAGCACCCTGTAAACTTGCTTCCCCCGCGCGTACACATCCACCTGTATTTTCCCAGCAATCTGGATAAAAATCTTTATCTGGATGTCTAAGAGTGAGAAGAATCTCATTTTGACTATTAATCGTCCAAATTCCTACTACAACATGATAGTGTCCCTTGGCTATTTCCTCTCCTCTATAATGTACTTTATTTAAAGGTTGTCTGTTTTCATCAAATAGGTCCCATTTTTCCATGACTGCCTATCTCTCCTGTCCATACTTAGTCTATAGGCCTACTATTATACCTTTAAATAGATTCTTTTTCTATAATGGTTTTTTGGCACTTAAATTTCTACTTCACTACCTGCTCGTAAATAGTGAATCTGTTCTCCTAAAATCTAAAAAGCCCCGTAAGTTATTCAAACTTAATAACTTACAGAGCTCTTTCACTCTCTTATATACACTTTATCAACTTACAAATTTTGAATGACACAATCTGCAAATTCTACTCCTGTTGCGCCATCGCTACGTCCAGTCATCTTTACTGTACTATTCGCCACTTTAAGTGCTGCAAGTACTCTATCTGCTTTATCTACATGACCAATATGACGAAGCAAGAGTTCTGCCGCTTTAATCATACTTGCAGGGTTAGCATACTGTGCTCTACCTGTCTCTACCATACGTGGCGCACTACCATGAATGGCTTCAAACATAGAATAGCGATTACCAATGTTTGCACTACCAGCAGTACCTACCCCTCCTTGGATTTGTGCTGCCTCATCTGTAATAATATCTCCATATAGGTTAGGTAATACAAAAACTTCAAAACCACTTCTTACTTTCTCGTTAATCAGGTTAGCTGAAATAATATCTACAAACCAGTCATCTACTTGAATTTCAGGATAATCCTTTGCCACTTCATAACAAAGCTCAAGGAATTTACCATCAGTCTTCTTTAATATATTCGCTTTTGTAATAATCGCCACACGCTTTTTACCATTGTTACGTGCAAAGTCAAAAGCAGTTTTTGCAATACGCTTAACACCTTGGGTTGTAATCACTCTAAAATCAAAAGCAATATCTTCATCAATATGGATACCACGGCTACCTAATACATATTCACCTTCAGTATTTTCACGGAAGAATGTCCAATCAATACCAAGCTCTGGCACACTTACAGGACGTACATTAGCAAAAAGGTCCAGTTCACGTCTCATGGCTACATTGGCACTTTCAATATTAGGGCCATCTCCTTTAGAAGGTGTTGTTGTAGGTCCCTTTAAAATCACATGACACGCTTTAAGTTCTGCTAAAACATCATCTGGAATGGCTTTATTTACTGCAATACGATTTTCTATTGTAAGGCCTTCAATATCTCTAAACTCTATTTTACCACTAGCAACCTCATCTTTAAGAACTGCTTTAAGTACACGCTCTGCCTGCGCTGTAATAGCAGGTCCTATACCATCTCCACCGCAGCATCCTATAATAAGTTTATCTAACGCCTGATAGTCTACAGGGCCTTCGTCCTGTTTCATACGTTCTACACGTTTAAGTTGTTCTTCTACAATTTGTGCAAAGTGCTCTCTTGCCATCTGTAATTTATTCATTTTTATTCCCCCTTATCGCTTTGCTAACTCTTTAATCATATTAATTTTTCCACCTAAAAGTAGCATTTCTCTTTCCCTATCAGATACTTCTAGCTTCACTGTATAGGTAAGGTTCTTTGTTTTATTAATCACTGTTAAACTATCTTTTCCAGCTACCTGCTTCTTAACTTCCGGAATCTCTAATTCATCCATAACTTCAATAGTCTCATAGTCTTTCGGATTTTCAAATACAAGTGGCAAGATACCTGAATTAATCAGATTGGCTTTATGTATGCGTGCAAAGCTCTTCGTAATAACTGCTTTTATTCCTAACTGAAGTGGCGCCAGTGCAGCATGCTCCCTAGATGAACCTTGACCATAGTTATCTCCACCTACAATCATACCGCCGCCTTGCTCTATAGCACGCTTTGGAAATTCTAGGTCACATGGAGCTAGACAGAAGTTAGCTAAATAAGGCACATTTGAACGGAAAGGTAAAAGACTTGCATTAGAAGGCATAATATGGTCTGTTGTAATATTATCCTCTACTTTAATAAGTACCTTACCCTCACAAGTTTCAAGCACCGTATTAAGCGGAAATGGTTTAATATTAGGTCCTCTTACTACTTTTACAGTCTCTGGATGCTCACTTGGCTTAATGACCATGTTATCATTGACTACAAAAGTCTGCGGCATTTCTACTATAATATCTAAATCTCCATTCTCTAAAGGTGATGTTAATACACCTGTAAGTGCACTCACCGCTGCTGTCTCTGGGCTTACTAAGTAAACACTTGCTGAAGTTGTACCACATCTACCTTTAAAGTTACGATTAAAGGTACGTAAGGAAACAGCATCTGTTGCAGGTGCCTGCCCCATTCCAATACAAGGTCCACACCCTGATTCTAATATTCTTGCGCCTGCTGCTACTAGGTCAGCTAAAGCACCATTTTGCGCAAGCATGGTGAACACTTGTTTAGAGCCTGGTGAAATAACTAAACTCACTTCTGGGTGTACAGTCTTGCCTTTTAAAATTTTAGCTACTTTCATTAAATCTAGATAAGAACCATTTGTACAGCTTCCAATAGCTATCTGGTCTACTTTCTTCCCGGCTACTTCTTTAACCGCTTTCACATGATCTGGGCTATGAGGAAGGGCTACTAGGGGCTCAAGTTCATCTAAATGAATCACTATCTTTTCATCATATACTGCGTCATTATCAGGCATAAGCTTTGTAAATACTTCAGCTCTATCTTGCGCTTTAAGGAAAGTTTCAGTAACTTCATCACTTGGGAAGATAGAAGTTGTTGCCCCAAGCTCAGCCCCCATATTTGTAATGGTTGCACGCTCTGGTACAGTAAGGGATTTAATCCCTTCTCCTATATACTCAATAACCTTGCCTACGCCGCCTTTTACACTTAATCGTCTTAGGACTTCTAAAATAATATCTTTAGCTGATACAAAAGGTCTAAGTTTACCTGTCAGTTCTACACCCACAACATGAGGCATTGTAATATAGTAAGTGCCTCCTCCCATTGCTACAGCTACATCCAGTCCACCTGCACCTATAGCAATCATGCCTATACCACCACCAGTAGGTGTATGACTATCAGAACCTAGAAGAGTCTGTCCTGGAACCCCAAAACGTTCTACATGCACCTGATGACAAATACCATTACCTGGTTTTGAAAAATAAATGCCGTGTTTATGTGCAACAGTTTGAATATATTTATGATCATCTGCATTCTCAAATCCTTGTTGCAACATATTATGGTCAATATAGGCCACTGAACGTTTCGTCTTAACAGTATCAATATCCATTGCTTCAAACTGCAGGTATGCCATGGTTCCTGTTGAATCCTGTGTAAGTGTCTGGTCAATACGAATACCTATTTCATTTCCTTTAATCATCTCCCCTTCCACAAGGTGCGCTTTAAGTATTTTCTCTGTTAATGTAAGTCCCATGCTTTACCTCCTATTTTACAGTCTATAAAAAATATTATATATAATTACGAAATTTTAATCTATTGTTATTTTATACAAGTCATCATTCTTACTAAATTATTTCTTTTTATCTTTTGTCCTCTTACTCTTAGTTATTAAATTCTTTACCCTACTCTATGAGGCTCTTATACGTTTTAATAAGCTCTTCTAACTCTTCATCTGTAATAACAGTGACCCTTCCCTGTGCATACTGCTCATCCACCCAGTCCTTAAGATAAATACAAAGTGGGTTATTCTTATCTATACCTTTATACGCATATAAAGCAGGGTTACTATTAATCCAATGTGCAATACCAGCTAGCCCTGATGTATTACTAATAGCTACACGTGGTGGTCTATTTAGTATTTTACCTGTATCAAAAATATTATAAATTTCTTCATTCTTTAGGAGACCATCTGCATGAATACCCGCGCGAGTTACATTAAAGTTTTTCCCTACAAAAGGTGTTCTTGGCGGAATAACTTCACCTAATTCTCTTTCATAGTACTCAGCCAGTTCTGTAATAGCTGTAGGATCCATCCCATCTAAAGTGCCCTTAAGCTGTGCGTACTCAAATACCATGGCTTCAAGAGGTGTATTACCTGTTCTTTCTCCTATACCAAATAGTGAGCAGTTTACAGCACTTGCACCATATAACCATGCTGTTGTAGAGTTAGCTACTGCACGGTAAAAGTCATTATGCCCATGCCATTCTAAAAGCTCATGAGGAACATCTGCATCTTTATGAAGATTATAAATAATACCATGTACACTTCTTGGAATCATAGCCCCTGGATAGCTAACACCATATCCCATAGTATCGCAAGCACGAATTTTAATCGGTACGCCCGTTTCCTCCATTAACTTCATAAGCTCTCTTGCAAATGGAATAACAAAATGGAATATATCCGCCCTTGTAATATCCTCAAAGTGACAGCGAGGCTTAACACCTGCCTCAATACAGTCTTTCACAACACCAAGATAATGGTCTATAGCTTCTCCCCTCTTCATATGCAACTTATGGAAGATATGATAATCAGAGCAGCTTACTAAAATTCCCGTTTCCTTAATACCCATTTCTTTTACAAACTGGAAGTCTTTCTTTGAAGCTCTAATCCAAGAGGTAACCTCTGGGAAATCATAGCCTAAATGCATACATTCTAAAGCAGCTCTTCGGTCCTGCTCACTATATAAAAAGAACTCAGTCTGTCTTATGATCCCTTTTGGTCCACCTAAACGACTAAGCAACTTATAAATTTTTACGATTTGCTCTGTTGTATAAGGGGCTCTTGACTGCTGACCATCTCTAAAGGTTGTATCTGTAATCCATATTTCTGAAGGCATATTCACTGGAACATGCACATTATTGAAAGCTATCTTAGGTATCTCTTCATAAGGATAGAATTCTCTAAACATCCTTGCCTCGTCTACTTCCTTTAATTGATAGCGGTGCTCTGGTAATTCCAATAGATTTGATTTTTTATCCAGCTCAAACATACTGCTCCCCCTTTTGAAGTTAAACTTTATTAATCCATTAAATTTCTGAAAATTTATATAGGTATAATTGTATACAATTATTCTTTATCTGTCAACAATATTTTTATTTGTATATAAGTTAATAAAATTTCATAAACTAATACAAACATATACCTTTTTAGGAGGCTCCATTATGCGTACTTTTATCCCAGGTGAATATAATCACCAAGATATTGATCCTCATTTTTTAAATTCAAATATAAACAGTACTTCTCACCCCCAGTTCAATATGAAATCTGACTGTAAATCTAAACCTGAATCTGAGCTAAAATCTGAATCTCATTCAGCTCCTAGCTCTGCATCCCTTGAAGCAAATGACTTCCTTCTCCCACTCATTTTCCTTTTACTTTATTTAATGGAAAATGAAGAAAATAAGTAACATTTTTTACCATAGTTCATAAGATATTATTGTAGTAATTAATCTTAACTACTTCAATCAACATCCTTTAAGTTTAAAGAAAGGTGTGGTAACTATATGTGCAACAGCACGTAGATTTGGATTATCATTATCTTCTTACTTTGCAGTGGTTGCCTCGACGATCTATTAGACTAGTTAGCAGAGTGCTTCCATATGGACAGATGCCTTGTTATCATTCTCATCATTGTTTTTGTCTGCTGCTTCTGTAATACAGAATCAATTTGCTAAGGATGATGTATTTTTCGCCTTATAGCCTAATAAAATAGTTGTAACTCTATAAATCTAGGAGGCTTTGTATGGCACTCAACTATTTTTATAATGCACAACTTCAAGAATCACCTGAAGCATCACGACCCGCATCAGGTAACCATTCTGAATGGCTATGGCTTATATTATTAGCTTTTTTATTCTTAACTCATAACGATTTAAACACTTGTAGACATGGTGAAAACTCGACTAATCTGATTGTTATCCTTGTCATACTATTCTTCTTCACCAAGGCTACTTGTTAACTTTATAATTACTCAAAATTCAGGAGGTATATTTTATGAACTCATGTTTCGGTTTAGATAATTGTTGGATTTGGATCATCATCATCTTCTTACTCGTATGCTGCTGTGGTGGCAATGGATTTGGAAACTTATTTGGTGGTTGCGGCAATAGCTGTGGCAATAGCTGTGGTGGCTCAGACTGGACTATCTGGATTATTATCATCATCATTTTCTTCTGCTGCTTCCAAAATAACGGATCATTC
>JAHLFD010000200.1:0-3814 GCA_018883975.1 Candidatus Niameybacter stercoravium | reverse complement strand
TTGATATCATGAGGCTGAAGTTCCTTAGAGATATTCATAAGGATATTGGCACAAGCTGATGCATCGGCACCTGCGTGGTGATGAGTAAAGCTATAGCCTAGATGCTGATTAACCGTATTTAACTTAGCATTTTCAAGATAAGAATAAAAGTGTCTAGACATAACCATAGTGCAACAATAATCAAAGTTTGGAAAAGGTATACCATAAAGTGCAAGGGTTTGCCTAAGTACACTTATATCAAAAGCGGCATTATGAGCCACTACTAATCTATCCTCTAGAAAAGGACGTATTTCTTCCCAGAGTGCATCGAACTCTAGTGCATTTCTTACATCTCCTTCACGGATACCATGAATCCATATATTCATAGGGCTAAAACGCATCTCTTTAGGGCGGATGAGCCAATATTTCTCAAGTATAATTTGGCCCTTTTCGACTACAGTAATCCCAAGTGAACAAGGGCTATTACGTTTTTCGTTTGCTGTTTCAAAGTCTATTGCAGTAAAGTTCATTTTAACCTCCTTAATTATGCAATTTCTTCTAGTGTAATATATATAAGTTTAATCATATCTCTATATAGGAATTTTTCATTTAGGGACTGAAGAAATATTCTATCATAGTATTAAGGATGTTATAAAGGATAAATTAAAATATGCAAGGTAGAATATGGAATTTATAAAAAGAGGGAACTTTAGTTTTTTTTTATGCGTCTTATACTTATCAAATAAAGTAAAATGCTAGGAGATGACGCGATGAAACTTACAAAAAAAATTATAGGACTTATGATTATAGCTTCTTTAGGAGGAGCAGTAGTAGGATGTAGTTCTTCAAATAACAAACCAGAACAAGATGTAGTAGCACCTGTACCAGAGCAAGAAGAAGAGAGTGCTCCAGAAGATGAAAAGACAGAAGATGAAGTAACAGATGAAAAGAGTCAATCTGAAGGAGAAGAAAATACAGAAGAGGTAAAAGCTGAAGAAGATACAAAAATAGATTCTAATAAAGAAGAAGTAAAAAAGGAAGAGGAGAAAAAGCCAGAAACGACTAAACCAGTAGAGAAACCGGCAGAAAAGCCAGCACAAAAACCTGAAACAACTAAACCAGAGGCAAACAAGCCAGCAGCTAAGCCAGAGCAAAAACCAGAGGTAAAGCCTGAAGTTAAGCCCGAAGTTAAACCAGAACAAAAACCAGAAACTGAAAAGCCAGTGGAAAAACCGGTAGAGACGCCATCAATGAGTGCTTCAGAATTATATAGCAAAGTAGTAACAAGTGATATGGAATTACCATCCTTACTTGAGATGGATAGCAGTTTCTTTGCTGATACTTATGGTATTGATACTTCTATCTTAAAAAGCTATAAAGTACAAATGCCAATGATGATGGTGCATGCTTCAGAAATTGCGGTATTTGAGTTAAAAGATGCAGGTGATGCTTCAAAAGTTATGACTGGTATTAACAAGCGTATAGAAGGACTTAAGGCACAATGGGGATCTTACCTTCCAGATCAGTTAGAACTAGTAAACAATTATAAAACAGCAACAAAAGGAAATTATGTGATTTTCGTCGTAAGTGAATATGCAGATACAATAATTAGTAACTTCAACACAAATGTAAAATAAGGTGGTAAATGTCTATGGTATTTAGTAGCTTATTGTTTCTTTTTATCTTTTTACCTATATTCTTAATGATTTATTACGTAACACCGAGAGGGCTACGTAATTTCATTTTGTTTATAGCAAGTCTTATTTTCTATGCATGGGGTGAGCCAGTCTATGTGCTCATTATGATTTTTTCCACTTTGCTAGATTATACAGTAGGACGTGTTATTGACCGTTACCGCACCCATAAGCTCATTCCTAAAATAGCTTTAGCTGTATCAGTATGCGGTAATCTAGGGATGCTAGGTTTCTTTAAATATGCAGATTTCTTTATTGAAAATGTAAATAACTTTTTAGGTTTAGATATCAATCTTTTAAAAATTGCTTTGCCAATAGGTATATCTTTTTATACCTTCCAGACTATGTCTTATACAATAGATTTATACCGTGAGAAAATTCGGGTGCAAAAAAATATTATTTCATTTGGGGCTTATGTAGCCATGTTCCCACAACTTATTGCAGGACCTATTGTAACCTATCAAACTGTTGAGAAAGAACTAGGTGAAAGAACAGAGACTATTGAGCAGTTTAGTGAAGGTGTTATGCGCTTTATAGAAGGTCTAGCCAAGAAAGTTTTACTGGCTAATAATATTGGCCTAGCATGGGAGACCATGAAGGCTGTGCCGGAAGGTAGTCTTACTTTGGTAGGGGCTTGGTTTGGCATTATAGCTTTTGCACTTCAGTTATATTTTGACTTTAGTGGGTACTCTGATATGGCTATTGGGCTTGGAAAAATGATGGGCTTTAAATTCCCAGAGAACTTCAACTATCCATATCTTTCAAAGAGCGTTACAGAATTTTGGCGCAGATGGCATATGACACTTGGGAGCTGGTTTAGAGAGTATCTTTATATTCCTCTTGGTGGTAACAGAGTGAGCAAGCTAAAGTTCTACCGCAATTTAATGATTGTATGGTTTTTAACTGGATTTTGGCACGGGGCAGGTTGGAACTTTGTCCTGTGGGGGCTTTTCTTTGGAGTGCTTATTATTGTAGAGCGTATGGGACTTTTAAAGGCACTTGAAAAATGTCCAGCTTTTATAAGCCACATTTATTTACTTTTTGTGATCATGATCAGCTGGGTACTATTCTCATTAGAAAGTGGCAGTCAAATTATGATGTATTTAAAGGCTATGTTCGGTATAGGTGAGGGTGGGCTAATCAGTACAGAAACTTTATATAACTTAAGTAACTATGGCCTAACACTCTTAATCGGAGTAGTGTTTGCAACACCGCTTATGAATAGACTTAAAGAGCGTTTAAAGCCTTGGATGTTGTATGTTTTCTATGTAGTAATGCTTGTACTAAGTACAGCTTATCTAGTAGATTCTACATTTAATCCATTTTTATATTTTAGATTCTAGGAGGTAGACCGTGAAACGTAAATTTCATATTGGGATGACACTAGGTTTTGTGGTGTACATCGGAGGATTTTTTACACTTCAATTATTAGGTCAAGATAAAACTTTTTCTGATCTTGAAAATAGACCTCTTGCGGGGAAACCTGTATGGAGTAAAGATAAATTTTTTAGTGGGACTTATGGCAAAGATGTGGAGAAGTATATTGCAGATCAGTTTCCATTTAGAAATCAGTTTATTGCCATTAAGTCACAAAGTGAACTTATGCTTCAAAAGAAAGAAAATAATGGGGTTTATATAGGGGCAGATGATTATTTTCTTCAAAAGTTTAATGTGCCAGATAAGCAGCTTATGAAGAAGAATATAGAATATATCAATCGTTTTGCTGAAAGCTTTGATGTATACTTTATGCTTGCACCTACTGCAACTAAAATCTATGCAGAGAAATTACCAAACTTTGCAATGCCTTATGATGAAGAAAGCTTTATAGAAGAAGTAAGTGAGGGTTTAGACCAAAAGGTCCATAAGATTGATGTTTTAGAAACTATGAAGGCGCATAAGAATGAGGATATATACTATAAAACAGATCATCACTGGACCACACTTGGTGCCTATTATGGCTATGAAGCTTTTTGTGAAAGTTATGGTATAGAGCCTATGCCTATTAGTGCTTTTGAACGTGTTATAGGTAGTAACAGCTTTTATGGCTCATTGTTTTCAAAAGGAAATTTTACTTTTGCAAAACCTGATACATTAGAATTATTTATACCTAAAGCAGAAGAAACATTAGATGTGTATTATAT
>JAHLFD010000199.1:0-6329 GCA_018883975.1 Candidatus Niameybacter stercoravium | reverse complement strand
TGCATCTTCCGTAGCGATAGCATCATCAGAAGTAACATCTTCTGACATTACATCTTCAGCAGTCTCTTCTTCTTGAAGAGCTTCTTCGCTAGGAATTTCTTCTTTAAGGGATTCGTCCTCAGCTGTTTCTTCTGTAATAGCTTCAAGAAGAGGTACTTCGTAGGTCGTTGTAAGAACAGCATCTTTATTATCTGATAAAGCGATTCTTATAGCGTCCATAAGTATACTGGTAGATGCGGAAATAGTGCTTGTTTCAGGCAAATCAAGAGATTGTGTTGAAGTAACATAGTCATTTACAAAAGGAATACTCTCATTAAGGTCTTTATAAAGAGTTCTTTCTGTTTCATCAAATCCATCTAATGAAATAGATTTGATTTGTTTGTCCTTAACTTCAACAACTAAATCCATATCTGCATCTGTAAAAGCAATATTCGCTATGTACATACCGTCTTCATAGCTGTCATCTGGTGCAAAGGTCGCAGTAGAATCATCACCAGACAGCATAAATACTGAAAAGGCTACAACTGCAACAACTAGCATAATAAATGGAATCTTGAGGTCTTGTAATTTGAAGACCAAAAATTTAGGATGAGACATTATTACCCTCCTTTTTAATATATAAGATGTCCTATTACATATATATGGAATGAGGGACAAATATATGTCTTTAATTAAATGAAATTTATACTATGCACAAGGGGGGAAAATAGCACGTATAGTATTAGTAGAAAGGAAGAAGTTTAGCAGGAGGGGATCCATATGAGAGCGTCTAGACAATGTTTAGGAAGGTTATATGATGAGCTAAGAGAAGTCATATGCCCAGAACGTGAGATTAGGGGAATCTTTATTGATGAGGGAACGAAAAGGCATATTAGAAGACGCCATCCTTATACGTATAAACTTTACTTTGATAAGTTAGTGGAGGTGCTTAGGGAACCAGATTATATAGGAATAGATGGACTTGCAAAGGGACGATTTGAACTGGTGAAATGGTACAAAGATCCTTTGCTAGTTGCACTCAAAATAGATGAACAATATAGAATATTTGTTTCAAGTATGTATATTATCGAACCGGGTCGAATTAAGAAACGTATAGAATACGGTACATTAAAAGGTATTGAAATCCATAAGGTTGAGCATAAAAAAAATAAATTGCGTGTAGAGATTAAATAGAGAATAAAAGTTAAACTTTCGAACATTAAATGTAAACGTCTGATAAAATGTTCGAAAAAACTATTGACCTCCTCTTAGTTCTAATGTATGATACAGATATAAGAAATTTACGACGTACTCTATATTACAAGAATAAGAGGGGGATTTATTGTGGAGAAATTTTTTAAACTGAAAGAAAACAAGACCACAGTTAAAACAGAAATTCTAGCTGGTATTACAACCTTTATGACAATGGCCTATATATTAGCTGTTAACCCAGATATATTAAGTGCAGCGGGTATGAATAAACACGGTGTGTTTGTAGCGACTGTACTTGCTTCTGTCATAGCAACAGTAGTAATGGCTTTTGTAGCTAACTATCCATTTGCATTAGCACCAGGTATGGGCCTTAATGCATTCTTTGCTTTCACAGTATGTGGCGTAATGGGATATTCTTGGCAGTTTGCATTATTTGCAGTATTTATAGAAGGTATTATCTTTTTAATTCTTACAGCATTCAATGTGCGTGAAGCATTATTCAATGCTATTCCTAAATGTATGAAATACTCAGTAAGTGCTGGTATTGGTTTATTCATTGCTTTCCTTGGGTTCAAAGGGGCAGGTGTTATCGTATCAAATCCAGATACATTTTTAGCACTTGGTGATATGACATCACCACAAGCTGTACTTTGTATGTTAGGTGTAATCCTTATCGTAGTACTTATGAAACGTAATGTGACAGGTGCAGTATTAATTGGTATCGTAGCAACATATCTTTTAGGTATTGTAGCAGAGCTTACAGGGTGGTATGTAGTAAATCCTGATGCAGGTGTTTACTCACTTATTCCAAACTTTGCAGGGGCAGAAGGATTATTTGGTGGACTTAGTGAAGTAGCATTCAAATTCCCAGCAATGAGCGAGGTGTTTGGCAGTGTTGAAAGTATTCTTACTTTTGCTACCATAGTATTCTCATTCTTATTTGTAGATTTATTTGATACATTAGGCACACTTATTGGTGTAGCAACAAAAGCTGATTACTTAGATGAAAAAGGTCAACTTCCACGCGTTAAACATGCACTTTTTGCTGATGCAGTAGGGACAACAGCAGGGGCACTTCTTGGAACTTCAACAGTTACAACTTTTGTTGAAAGTAGCGCAGGAGTTATCGCAGGCGGACGTACAGGTCTTACAGCACTTTCAACAGCAGTGTGCTTTGGATTAGCACTTTTCGCAGCACCAATCTTCATTGCAATTCCATCTTTTGCAACAGCACCAGCACTTATTGTAGTAGGTATTTTAATGCTTGAAAGTATTGTAAAAGTAGACTTTGAAGATATTACTGAAGCATTACCAGCATTCTTAACACTTGCTATGATGCCATTTACAGCAAGTATTTCAGAAGGTATCGTATTTGGTGGTATCTCTTACGTAGCAGTAAAAGTGTTAACAGGTAAAGCTAAAGATGTAAGTATTGTAATGTACATTATGGCAGTACTTTTTGTACTTAAACTTATTGCCTAATATAGATTCCATCGTTTTAAACATTTATTATAAGGTTCTTATATGACTGACGGATAAGCAGAATTAACTGCAAGGAGTATAAGAATGTAAGCCGACCGTCTGGGCCCATCTACTATTATGGTAGAAGCCTGGACGGTCTTTTTTATTCCGTAAAATAGATTATTTTATTATAAAACCTAAAAGGAGAGAGAAAAATGAGAGCATTAATTAGTGTTTCAGACAAAACGGGGATTGTAGAATTTGCGAAAGAACTCGTAAACTTAGGTGTACAAATTATTTCTACAGGGGGAACATATAATACACTTAAAAATGAAGGACTTAATGTAATCGGAATTTCAGAAGTAACAGGTTTTCCAGAATGCTTAGATGGTAGAGTAAAAACACTTCATCCAGCTATTCATGCAGGTATTCTTAACATTCGTGATAATGAAGAACATCAAAAACAAATGCAGGAACTTGGCTTTTCTAATATTGACCTTGTTGTAGTAAACCTTTATCCATTTAAACAAACAATCCTTAAAGAAGGCGTTAAATTAGAAGAAGCTATTGAAAATATCGATATCGGTGGACCAACAATGCTTCGTTCAGCAGCTAAAAACAATCATGATGTAAGCGTTATTGTAGACCCAGCTGACTACACTGTTGTTCTTGACGAGCTTAAAGCAAGTGGCAAAGTAAGTACAGATACTAACTTCTACTTAGCAACAAAAGTATTTGAACATACTGCAAACTATGACACAATGATTGCTAATTACCTAAGAGCACAAAGAGGCGATTATAGCTTACCAAATACACTTACAATGACTTATGAAAAAGTACAAGATATGCGTTATGGTGAAAATCCTCACCAAGGAGCGGCTTTCTATAAAGAAGTAGGTAAAACAAAAGGTACACTTGCAGATGCTGTTCAGCTTAATGGGAAAGAGCTTTCATATAACAATATTAATGATGCAAATGGTGCATTAGAATTACTTCGTGAGTTCAGTGAACCAGCAGTAGTAGCTGTAAAACATGCTAACCCATGTGGTGTAGGTGTAGGGGCTAATGTACTTGAAGCTTACCAAAAAGCTTATGAAGCAGATCCAGTATCAATCTTTGGTGGTATCATTGTAACAAACCAAACTATTGACAAAGAAACAGCACTTGAAATGACTAAAATTTTCTTCGAGATTGTTATTGCGCCAGATTATACTGATGAAGCATTAGAAATATTTAAAACTAAGAAGAACCTTCGTGTACTTAAATTAGAAAATATCACTTACTTTGATCCACATGCACTTACAATGAAAAAAGTAGATGGTGGACTTATCGTACAGCAAAAAGATTTAGAGCTTTTAGTAGAAGAAGATCTTAAGGTAGTGACAGACCGTGAGCCATCAAAAAAAGAGATGGAAGATTTACGTTTTGCGTGGAAGCTTGTAAAACATGTTAAATCAAATGGTATTGCATTAGCTAAAAATGGAATGTCAGTAGGTCTTGGCGGCGGTCAAACTAACCGTATATGGGCGACAAACCAAGCTATTGAACATGGAATTGAATTCTTAGGAGAAGACGGTGTAAAAGGTAGCGTTCTTGCATCAGATGCTTTCTTCCCATTTGATGATTGTGTAAAAGCAGCAGCTGCTGCTGGTATTACAGCTATTATTCAACCAGGTGGTTCAATCCGTGATGAAGATTCCATTAAAGCATGTAATGAAGCAGGTATTGCTATGGTCTTTACGGGAATGAGACATTTTAAACATTAAGAAAAAGAACTCCTTGAAGAGAGAAACTTTAAGGAGTTCTTTTTTAAAGACAATTTGTTAAAAATGGGAAAATTATAAAAATATACTTTAATTTTTATTTAATTCATGATAGAATAATCTTAAAGTTGTTTATTTTGTAAGGGGGGAGACCATGGACATTGATGCTAGAATGAATGATATCTCAAATGCTCTAAAAGAGCTTAAAAACTATACAGACATTGAAGGTTTTGTAACAGATTTGGAATATCATGTAGGTCAATTATCCTATTTTTATGATGAGCTCACACCAAAGCAGACGGGTGATCCATCAACTACATTTTATAGGCCTAAGCATATACCAAAAGTACACCAGATTGCATATTTTAACTTAACAAGGGGATTTCCAAAGGAACTTTATGGTGGGCATTGGTGCTATGTGTTTAAGTATTTTAAGAGTAAGTTTGTAGTAATTCCAACGACATCAGTGAAAGCAGATTCATTACCACCTGACCCAGAATTTCAATTAGATATTGCAGTAAATAACTTTAAGAATGGTATGCTTACAAGACTTCAGCTTAGTGACATGCGCACAGTAGATATACAGCGTTTATATTGTGGAAAAGGATTTTATGACGTTATTACAGATAGAGAATATATTGTGCAAAACGTAAATAAGATGTTATTAGATAAGTAAATAGGGGATAATATAAAAAGATTGATGGGTAGCAGCGATAATATATTGCAGTTACCTTTTTTTTTAAAGAAATGAGGCAGTCTATAAGGAGGGCTGCCTCATTTCTTATGCTTATTCCGCTAGAAGGTCTATAATATAGTGAATAGAACCTGAAGGATGTATACGATTTACACGAACTGTGTAAGTTGATTCATATTCGGTTAAGGAATCATCTGACTTAAATGAAAGGCTATAGGCCTCATGAACCATCTCATTAGTACGATCTGAACTAATAAGAGTAAACGGCTCAAAGTACTTATCATCTTTTAGTTCATATGTGTTACGATAATATTCATATAAGGCTCTCATAAGGGTTGCATCAAAGCTTTTATGAAGATCCATTTGAGTTAGAGTTTTAGAAGGGTAAAATGTAGCCCAGTACATAGGAGAGTCAATACGTGTATCACCTATATAGAGAATAAGATTATCACCCGAGAAACTTACCTTAAGGGGAAGCGTTATTGTATCTGCAAAGGTATTAGGGTAAGTATGTGTATTAATAGCCCTAAAGCTTACCTTCATATTATTATAAGGAGAATACGTAACACGTGTCCTAATAAAGTCAGCAAGCTTTGCTTTATTGGTATTATCTAAAAAGCTTATATACTGTTTAGAAGATGTTGCAGATGTAATAGCGGACTGAAGAACTTCCTGACTACTTAGATTAAGTAAATGTGCTGGCAGCCTCTCTAAGTTATAAAAAGAGTCAATAAAGCGGTGTTCCCCTGGATCATCCATATTACGAGAATAAGGCGTAGGTATATTTAGAGAAATTTCCTGAGTATTAGTGTTTGTTTCAAGAGAATAGCCTAAAGGACTTAATAAGTCAATAGGTATATAAAGTTTCTCATCTAAAATAAATGGACTAGCTGGAAAAGTATAGCTTTTACCTTCTAGGTTAAAGGACAGTTTATTTGGAGCAAATAGAACATCTTTACCTTGGACAGAGAGGGTATAAGTACCTTTGTGTTCTGTAAGGGTACCAAAAGTAATTTCAGCAAGTTCATCGGCTGTTATGTAAAGCGTATCATTTTTTTGAATAAGTGGAGATTCTAAGTTGTATAAGATATTGTTGACTTTAAGTGAATAAGTTGTAGATGCTCGCAGTGTTGTTGTGCATAAAAACATAAATAAGAAAACAAGCATTTTAACTAAATTTTTCATAATCCACCTCCTTGGTAGATTATAACATATAGATA
>JAHLFD010000198.1:0-4864 GCA_018883975.1 Candidatus Niameybacter stercoravium | reverse complement strand
CAAAGCAAAGTAGGTACTTTGATTACGAAAGAGAATCTTCAAAAAGGAGACTTATTATTCTTTGGAAGTAGTGCAAACAATATTAGCCATTGTGGAATCTATATAGGAGATGGTAAGATGATTCATGCAAGTACACCAGAAACAGGAATTATTATTTCAGGAGCCTATAAATCTGGTAACTTACCACTTCAAGTGATTAGAAGAGTAATATAAAATATAAGTTATAAAAATATAAAATATCGCGACTAAAGATAAGCCGTAAGAGTTATGCTCTTATGGCTTATTTTTTTGCATTTAGATTTCTTAAATACAATAATTGACATAAAAAGATATATATAGTATCATGTCAAAAGAAAATGATAACTAATATCAAAAGAACTTGAATTTCATTTGATTGGTTTAAGCATTTAAGGAGAAAGTAGATGAAGTTAAAAAATAAACGCATCAATTCATGGTTATTTCTTAGTGTGATTTTACTGATGCTGCTAGGTACCATGTTTTTATCTATAGGTATGGGTGCAAAAAGTATCAGTATTTCAACTATATGGGAAGCTATTGTTCAGTATAATCCTTCTAATGGCCAGCATATTATAGTTCGTACATTAAGGATACCTAGGGTAGTTGTAGCCCTAGTAGTTGGTGCTAGCTTTGCCGTATCAGGTGCTTTAATGCAGGCAACTACAAGAAACCCAATGGCTAGCCCGTCCATATTAGGGATCAATGCAGGAGCTGGATTAGGATTAGCTATTGCTATGGTAATTTTTCCAAGTGCTTCATTTAATGAAACGGTTATGTTTTCCTTTGCAGGAGCAGCTGTTGCATCGTTATTTATATTTGGGCTGAGTTCCATAAGTAAGGCAGGAAGTTCGCCGCTTAGACTTGCTTTAGTAGGAACGGCTATTACTGCTTTATTTAATGCATTCAGTCAGGCACTTGCTGTATACTTCAATATTTCGCAAGAACTAACTTTTTGGAACGCGGGTGGCGTGTCGGGGGTACGTCCTGAGCAAGCTTTACTGATTTTACCTTGGACAATTGTTGGACTATTACTAGCGCTAAGCATTGCCAGATCTGTAACTTTATTAAGTTTAGGAGAAGAAGTAGCTGTTGGGCTAGGAGGTAAGACTAGACACATTAAAATCATCGCTTGTATTGCAGTGCTAATACTAACGGGTTCTTCAGTAGCTATTGTAGGTCCTATAGGTTTTGTAGGGTTGGTAGTACCCCATGCTGTTAAATTCATTGTAGGTGTAGATTATAGAAAGGTGATTCCTTTTTCAATGCTTGCGGGCGCGTTGTTAGTGCTTGTAGCAGATATTATTTCTCGTTCAATCAATCCGCCATTTGAAACGCCAATAGGTGCAATTACCGCGTTAATAGGTGTGCCTTTCTTTATTTACTTAGCGACAAGAAAGGGGAGAAACTAATGAGAGTAGAAAAAAGCAAACGCTTTTCTAAGATCATCATTCTTATGATGACTTTATTGCTTATTTTATGCTTTATCAGTATTAACACAGGTTATACTCAGCTATCTGTTAGTGATGTTATAAGAATTCTAATGGGTGGGGGATCAGAAGAAGAAAAGTTAATTTTATATGATTTTCGTCTTGTGAGAATTGTATTAGCGATGTTAGTAGGTGCAGGTCTTTCTGTATCAGGAACTATTTTCCAAACGATTTCTAAAAATACACTAGCAAGTCCGGATCTTTTAGGCGTCAATGCAGGTGCAGGAATTGCGGTCTTATTATTTACTTTCTATGAGCCAGCTGATAAGGCTTTTGGAATATTTGTTCTACCACTCGTTTCTTTGGTGGGTGCGTTAATAACCGCTTTACTTATTTACTTTTTAGCACATCAGAAGGACAGAGCCATTTCGCCTATAAGACTTATTTTAGTAGGTATTTCTATTACTTCAGGGATTAATGCGCTGGATCTTATTTTAACGGTGAAATTATCACCCGAACAATATAATACGGTAAATACCTGGATGATTGGAAGTGTTTATGGAAATAGTTGGAATCATGTACTAGCGCTACTACCTTGGTTAGTCATTATCATACCTATATTTATATATAGCTCTAAAGCGTTAAATCTATTAAGGTTAAGTGATGGTGTAGCTATTGGATTAGGTTCTCCAATAAAAAGAAGCCGATTTATTTATCTCATGTTGGCAGTAGCATTAGCTGCTTCTTGTGTGGCGGTGGGAGGAGCTATTGGTTTTGTAGGACTTATTTGCCCACATCTTGCCCGTAAACTAGTAGGGCCAAATCATCAGTATAGTATACCTGTAGCAGCACTTACAGGGGCTATATTATTACTGGGTGCGGATTTAGTAGCAAGAACGATTATTGCGCCAAATGAAATGCTACTAGGTATTGTCGTAGCACTAATAGGTGCACCGTACTTTTTATACATTTTAGTGACTTCAAAATCATAATAGAGTAGGAGGTCTACATGAAGTTTTATGCAGAAAATGTCAATATAGCATATTCAAAAAATGTTATCGTAGAGGATTTATCCTTGGAGATACCTAGAGGCAAGATTGTTGCACTAATTGGTGCCAATGGTTCGGGAAAATCTACGATACTAAAAACCATGTGTCGTATTATGGCACCTAGCAAGGGACAGGTTATTTTAGATGGGAAATCCATACATAGTCAGTCAACGAAAGAACTTGCAAAACAGCTCGCCATTTTGCCACAAAATCCAGAAGCTCCCGAGGGGCTTACGGTAGAAGAACTTATTGCTTATGGGCGATCACCTCATAAATCTGGCTTTGGCAAGTTGAATGAGAAGGATGAAAAAACCATTGAATGGGCTTTAGAAGTAACGTCTATGAAAGAATTTGCTAAAAGGCCACTAGAGCAGCTTTCGGGTGGACAACGTCAGCGAGTTTGGATTGCCATGTGTATTGCACAGGATACAGATATTTTATTTTTGGATGAACCTACAACGTTTTTAGATATATCTCATCAATTAGAGGTTCTTAAACTCTTAAAATATTTAAATGAAACATATCAAAAAACGATTGTAATGGTGGTTCATGATTTGAATCATGCTTCAAGGTTCGCAGATTATATTGTTGCCATTAAGAAAGGCAAAATAGTGAGTAAAGGTACGCCAAAGAAAGTTATTACAGAAGAAAACTGTAAAGAGGTATTTGGTGTCATCGTAGATATTCTGACAGATGCTCGTACCAATACGCCTTTATGTGTACCTTTTGATAACTGTTAAATCATAAACTATAAATAAAAACTAATAAATTAACACTAAAATAGGAGAATATGAATATGAAACGTTTTAAATCTTTAATAATAGGAATGGCCATGTTAACCCTGGCATTTACAGGATGTGCATCAAGCACAACATCCTCTCAGGTAGAAAGTGGACAAACAGTAGAAGAAACAAAAGAAGCTGAGACGGGAACAGATGCGACAACAAGTGCTTCTAAAACCACAGTAAAAGAAGTATCAGAAATCGTATATAAAAATGAGGCAGGAGAAACAGTGGTTTCTCATAAATATGGAGAAACCATTGTACCAGAAAATCCAGAGAGAATTGTAAGTATTAAATTAGAAGATTTAATGCTGGCTTTAGACGTAGATATGGTTGCGGCTAGAAACTTTGAAGGATTTTATTTAGAAGACCAGCTTAATGAATTAGGAATTGGTACAATTGCTGTAGATGAAGAAGCAAATACAATTAATTTAGAGCAAGTACTTTCTTATAAACCAGATTTAATTGTTATTAGAGATTCTTTTGATCAGGCAATTTATGATGAACTTAGTAAAATTGCACCAACGATTGCCTTTGATTTAAAAACACCAACAACTTCTTTATTAGCACTTGGAGAAGCACTAGGCATGGCAGATAAAGCAACAGAGAGATTAGAAGCTTATGGAGAAACGATAGAAAACGCTAAAGAAGCACTAAAAGATGTAGATGGTGAAGTAGCAATGCTTAGAATTATGAAAAAAGAAATTAGATTATATCCATATTCTACAAATGATATGAGTAAATTCCTTTATGAAGATTTAGGTTTAACGGCAGCTCCGATGGTTATTGAATATGATAAAGCAGATAGTCTTGCTATTTCTATGGAATTACTTCCAGATTTAACTGCTGAACATATCTTCTTAATAGCTGGATATGGATCAAATACAGCTGAGGCTGTAAAAGAATCACAAGAACGTTATGAAGCGATTAAAGCAGATGCTTTATGGCAAAGTGTACCAGCTGTTCAAAAAGGTAATATTTATGAAGTAGATTCTAGAGTATGGTTAACTCATGGAATTCTTGCAACAGAAATGAAGATTGCAGATGTATTAGAGCATTTAGCAAAATAGGTGGAAACTTATAAAATTCCTTTAATTAAAGTGAGAGTATGCTAACGCATTGTTAGAAGTTAGTTTAAGTTCAAACTAAAGAAATCAAAAAAGGCTGTATCCTTTGGGGACCAGAGGCTATAGCCTTTTATGTCGTTTTTATTTAGAATGATTTTGTTGTAAATATTTTTTTAGATAATAGATGTGTCAAATTATTTTTCAAATCTATGCCTAGAATATTCTTAATGGCAAGCAAAAGTATCAGAAAAATAGCATTAAAAAACAAAAGCTTAAGTACAATTTCTAGAAAGGATTTATTGAGACGCTCGATAAATCCTTTTATTATGCCATAAATTCCGAAAAAAGATGAGCAATCATTACTAGAAAATGAAGCGTAATGAAAAAGAGTAGGAATTAAAAATATGGACATACTATACCTATTAGCATTTATCATGAAACATTTAATAGCGAGAAGAAGGTTTTTATGAGACAGTATTTAAATAAACTTGAAAATTTACACATAGGTATCAGTGGAACGT
>JAHLFD010000197.1:0-7173 GCA_018883975.1 Candidatus Niameybacter stercoravium | reverse complement strand
TTGAAAGATGATAGTCATGGATACCGTAGCTTTAAACGACTAAGCGAAATAAAAGAGTTTAAGGTCTTAATTAAAAATGAATTAACAGTAGAAGAAATTAAGATCTTAGAATTCATTATTAAAAATCATTGCATTGAGGATGCTGTAGCCTACGAGCATCTTAAGCATTACCCTATTCAAAATAAAACATTAGCAGTCAAGCTTTTTAAATATCTAAAAGATGCAGATAGCTTAGATCGTGTACGAATAGGAGATTTAGATGCAAAGTATCTTCGGACAGATATATCCAAAAAATTAATAGAGTTTGCAAGGTGGTTGTACACTAATAAAGAAGTTTATTAAAGGAGTAGGGGATTATGGCAAAAATAGTTTATGACAAGAAAAGTCAATATAAGGTTAAAGACATCCAAAAGCAGCTTGTGGAGTGTAGTCTAGATGCTGTGTACAAAAAATTTGCTAATTATATTGAAGATGCACACTACTATGATAGTAAGGGGGTATATGGTTCAGAGCATGTTATGAGGATGCTATACATAAATTTAGTACAAGCCATGTATGATAAATTAAGTGATAAAGAAAAAAATATTTTAATACATGCGTGTATTTATCATGATATAGGACGGATAGATCGTAATAGGGATCCTAAACATGGATCAAGAAGTTGGGATAAGTTAAAACAACTTACAGAGTATAACTTATTGATAAAAAGTAGCTTTGATGAGAAAGAGGAAGATCTAATAAGATTTTTAATTATAGCTCATTCATTAGACGATTTAGTAGCGATTGAGTTGTTAGAAGAATCTAAAATAATAGATCAAGAAATGGCCATTAAATTACTAAAAATGTTAAAGGATGCGGATAGCCTTGAACGTACAAGATTTAATAGTTTTGATAGTAAGCATTTGCGTACAGAGACAGCTAAAAAGCTAGTTAATTTAGCGATTGCGCTTAACAAAAATAAAATTGATTATAAATCAATAGAACTAGAAGTATTGCAATTACCAATTATACAATCGGATATATATAAAGAAAGTGAAAAGGAATTTTCAGAAGAAAAATTAAATGCGAAAATACCTCAACTTACAAAACGTATGGGGGCTACTGCTTTATACCTTATAGGATTATTATATATGTTATTTAAAAGCAATAAAGTAAATGTCTTAGCTAAGATGAAAATTGTATGGGTACTAGGATATTTAATATCACCAATTGATTTTATACCTGATATTTTAGCTGGGGGACTCGCAGATGATTTAACACTCATACTTTTAATGTTAGATGATATGAAAAAAGCTTTAGATGTAGAGGTGAGACAAGAGGCTAAGGACTGGGTGAGAAAATGGATTCCGGAAGTAGAAGATAGTGATTTTGAAATAGTAGATAATATTATAAAGAGTAAATCAAGCTTTAGCTCATTGAATAAGATTTTTGGTAAGAAGAAAAAGTGTAGTTAATTAAGCAATAGTATAGCGAAAATGATAACTGTAACAGGGAGATTGTTAGCACCCAACTTTCAGCCGTTTCAGATGATGTTCTAACACCATTATTAGAAGTATTGAGGCTTGTTAGGATAATAGCTAGAGTGGTTACAGGGAAACTTAGTATTACCATCTAGTAAATAAAAGATAGCATTTGTGGGGGGTGTTTATGGATAATATTATACTTAATGGGCTATTAAAAAAGCTAAATAAAAGTCCGTCAGAATTAAGTAAAAAAAATAAAAGTAGCATTTATAAAACTTTTCCAGTACCAAAAGACTATAAAATTTTATGGGCAGACGTAAGATTTGGGACTAGATCCAGTGGTTTGGTTCTTACTGATAAAGCTTTATTTATAAAAGCGGATAAAGAAACTATAGAACAGTATAATAAAAACTGCAAAGATAAAAAAGATAAACAAAATGCTATTTATCACTTGATAAAGTGGGAATATTTCGAACCAGAAGATTTTATTATTGAGTCTAAAGAGGGAAAAACAATACTTAAGTATAATAAAGATTGCATTTTATGTACTGACAGTAAAAAGGTCTCAGATTTCTTTGCTGGATATAAAAGTGAATTAGAGAAATTTGCAAAAACATCAACAGCTACGGCATCAAATATTTTTTCTGATTTTGAATCAGTTGTTCCTGCTAATTTTTCTAAGATAAATACTAAAACAGGTCATGGTGAAATGGCAGAAGAAGCCTTAACGATATTGGATAAACTAAGTGGTAAGAATGCCGAAGTAATAGGGAGAACTAATGTAAAAGATGGTGCTGATAGATTAGTTGATGGGATTCAAATACAAACGAAATATTGTAGTTCAGGAGCAAAGTGTATAAAGGATTGTTTCGATAAAACTACGGGGGCATTCAGATATTTAAATCCAGACGGAAGACCTATGCAAATAGAGGTGCCCAAAGACAAATATTATGAAGCTTTAACTGCTTTCAGGAATAAAATTATTGAAGGAAAAGTTCCTGGCGTAACTAACCCAGAGGATGCATCAAAATATGTTTGTAAAGGGAAATTGACATATCAACAAGCTTTAAACTTATGCAAGGCTGGAAATATAGAATCTTTAACATATGATGCCGCTACTGGATTCATACAGTGCTCATTTGCTTTAGGAATTACATTTTTAACAACATACATTATCTGTTTTTCTCAGACAGGAGATAAGAAAAAGGCAATGAATGCTGCCCTGTCAGCAGGATTACAGGTGTTTGGGTTAGCGTTTATGAGCCATATTTTTGTTTCACAAGTAGCACGCACAACATTAACTAAGCAATTAATACCTATGAGTACATATTTAGTTAAGCAGCTAGGTTATAAGGCTACACAGAATATAGTTAATGCCATTAGGGGTATGTCAGGAAAAGGTGCTATTTCAGGGGCGGCAGCTTCAAAGCAATTAGCTAAAATTTTAAGAAGTAATGTAGTTACATCAGCAATAACATTTGTTGTATTTTCTGTACCGGATACTTTTAATGTCTTTGCTAAAAAAATATCAGGAGCACAGTATATAAAAAATATGTTATCACTAATAGGAACAATGGCCGCGGCTGGAGGTGGAACATTAGCAGCATCATTAGGTGCAGCTAAAGTTGGTGCTCTAACAGGGACAACAATCAATCCAGGTATTGGAACAGCCATTGGAATTGGGGGTGGATTAGTTGGTGGACTAGTTGGTGGCACTGCAATAAAGGTGATGGGCGATAGCATCAGAGAAGATGATAGTGTTATTTTATCTCGTATGTTCAATGGAATTGTTGTCAATTTGGTATATGAATATATGTTACAGGAAAATGAAATTGAAGAATTAATTGAAAAGTTCAACAGCCTAAAACCTAAAGAATTTAGAACACTATTTAAGGACTTAATTGGTATAGAGTATCAAGCTGCCAGGGTTGATAAGTTTGTAAGGCATTATTTTGAAGATATAATGCGTAAAAGGCCCACTATTGCTGAGCCTACAGCTAACGATATTGTAGAATTGCTAGAACAATTTGGTAGTATTGATACTGAATAAGCTTAGACAAGAACTTTTGGGGTAGTTTGAACTTTTAGCATAAATTCCGAAGTTTAGAGGCTTTTTTATAATGATTATAAATCATGGGCTCTATTATTACATATTGTATTTTAAATGATAATAGAATATAATGCATTTACGTAAATTAAGTGAGGTGCTATAGGGTAGAATATCATATACCCCGAGGGTAAAGTACTAGTATTTCGTTTTTTAGTATTACCCCCATGCCTAATGGCACGTGGAGGCGTTAATGAAGCTAGTAAAAGAACTGTCCCCATTAAAAAAACTTAGGGTAAGTGAGAAGTTTTAAGAATAGGTAGTAACCTTGTATGAAAAGGTTATAAAATAATTGAAAAGAGCAGTAGAAACTATTGAAAAATATAGGTTCTACTGCTTTTTTACGTGAACGCAGAAAAGGAGAAGGGAAGGGCTATCTGTAAAATGGATGGTTTGTGAAGCTGACGACAGGTGTGTTATAATATTAAAAAAATAACAAGCAAAGGGAGAAGGAAATCAATAGAAACTAGGTACTAAGGGGGATTAGTTTTATGTATAAGGTTAAAAATGAAAAACAGAATATGATAGCATTAAAATGAGCTATTTTATAAATTAAGAGGGAGGGGGATAGAAGAATAATGAGTGAAAGCTTACTTAGTAGTGAAACTATTAATGCTATTAAAGAGGCATGTCAGAATAAACCTGAAATGAGTATTACCATAGGTTTATATAGTAAGGGGATAGAGGAATATCACTTATTTAAAAATGAAGGAAATGAAGTTCCCTATGAGCAATATAGATATGAGATAGGTTCTATAACAAAAACATTTACAGGCTATATTTTAGGTAAGGCAGTTATTGAGGGAAAGGTATCGTTAGAAGATAGGATAGATCAATTTATTTCAAATTTACCTTCTGGAAAGATATATCCTACTTTAAGAAGCCTTGCAACGCATACATCGGGGTATCCTGGTGACACCTTGGAGTTTGAGGAGCGTTTTAAGAAAAATATTGCAGAAAATGAATATAATAAGATTAACTATACTGAAATGATTAAAACAATAAAAAGTATTGAGCTTGAAGATAAGATTTATCCAGCAATTTATTCTAATATAGGGATAGGGATTTTAGGCTATTGTTTATCTCAAATTTACCATCAACCTATTGACACTTTAATTGAAGAATATATAGCTGACTTAGGTCTAGATAATACTTCTATAGTAAATAGGAAAGATATTGTTAATCTACTACCAGGATATGAAAAGGGAAAAGAGTTAGGGAATTTAATATGGAGTAAAGAGAGCATTGTTGGCGCAGCAGGCTTCTTGTACTCCACGGCAGAAGATATGTTAAAATATGCCCAATCACAATTTAATTCTAATGATGAGATAGCAAAACTTTGTCATATGAAGTATGCAGAATTTGACCATGACCCATATTTACCTATAGATATTGGTTTATGTTGGATGCTATCTCCAGACTTAGATTTCTCATTTCATAGTGGAGGAACTAGGTGTTTTGCTAGCGTTTTATGTGTGGATACCAAAAGAAAAGCTGCTGTAGTTATACTAAGCAATAGTTATATAGAAAACATTGTAACTATGTGTATTATGCAAACACGTCACCTTAACAAATAGTTATTTTATTTCTCTAGGTCATATCCTTAGTAATGTCTAACAGAGTCTAATAATTTTATAAATAACCAAAAGAATCTAAAGTACATAGATTGTCAGACTAACTCTTCTTATCAAAAGAAACTATTAAGGAGACTGCTTATTTCAAAAAATACTAGTTAACTCAATTTCAGCCTATAACGGAATCTGCTATTGAGTATGCAGAAGCAGGATTACTATATTTTATAAAGACAATTGGGGGAAATGATATGATAAGCATATGTCCAAAGTGTCATAATCATGATTGGGATAAAGAAGTTAAAAAAGAGGATAAAACAGTAATTTGTTGTCCAAAGTGTAGGCATGAGTGGTCATCGAAAGGATTGCCATTATTTATTTTATCTGGATGTAGCGGAGTAGGGAAAACGACAACTGCAATGGAATTATTACAAAGAAAAACGAATTTTATTGTCTTAGATGCAGATTATTTTCAGTTTATGCCTAGTGATACACTGGAAGATTGGGCTGCACATATCGAGCGTCAAGAAGAAATATCAGCAGATATTATGCAATGCGGGCTACCGGTATTATGGGCAATGGCAGGATGCCTTGACCGATTACATAGCACATACCATGAACGGTTCTTTAGTGGCATTCACTGCTTAGCTTTAACTTGTGAAACAGAGGAGCTACATAGACGTATGACTGAAGGTAGAAACATAACAAGTGAACAATGGATACAAAGTTCAATAGAGTATAACCAATATTTTAGGGAACATGATACGATTGGAGATATTAAATTTAGCTGTTTTGATACAACTAATAAGAGTACAAAAGAAATCGCTGATTATGTCATTCAGTGGGTAAATAGCTATATGGAGGAGAGTTAGCTATTGCTATTAAAGACTTACCTTAAGTCTTACCCTTTTATTTGTGAATAAAATTAATATATTGTAAGGAGTTTAAAATAGAAAGGCGAGATAATAAGATACAAAAAGTTAATACAACATAGAAAATAAGAAATTCCAAATAAATAAAAAACAACAAAAGCTAGCACAAAGTCGTCCCCCCTTAAAATGACGACTATGTACTAGCTTTTGTTTGTGGCAAAACTTAGGTACCATAAGGCATGCCTAGTGGAATGAAAGGATGAAAGGCATCTCTTAAGCCAGGGTGATAGGGGCTAGGTGGGGAGACCTGGCAACTTGAAGTGAAAGGGATGCTACTGCATGTATCACGTAGAGCGTAGAGGGGTAGCACATAGAACCTATGAACTAGCGGCTGGTAAGCCTTATGAAGTTTCATGCCCAAAAGGCAAATCCTTGTGGACTTATGTATAGGTGATACCCCTTGCAACAAGCACTGCCACAAGGCTTATTGCAAAGTTGGTGTAAGTCAAATGGTTAAAGGTTAGAAGGGGGGACTAATCTTTTTTCAGGCGACTTACAAGGTGTAGGGAAGAAACTTGCCTAGGATGTGTTTCAGCCCTTACACTTATATATATACGGACGAGAAGTGAAAATGCGTCATAAAATCATAAAAAATTTTAGATAATAGACAAAGAAATTAAGAAAGTCCATAACGCGATTCAATGTAAGCCTGTTCTCTAGCTTCTAATTCTTTGATATTAAAGTCATGGGTATACATACGCATAAAGTTAGAGGTGGGTTTGGTGGGTGGTGTATAGGGTGATGGTGATATAGGGGCAGACGTAGAGGCAGTAATCTTGGGGGAGAAGGGGGCATACCTACCATCTAAGATGCTAAAAAACTTACCAAGACGGATGATCCAGCCAAAGGCTGCTCTCCACTTCCCTTTGCCAGTTCGGCCACAGAGAAAGTCGGAAGCCTCAACTGAGGTAAAGGCTTTCTCAAGTAGAGCAAGCGCATCTTCACCTTTTTGAATAAGCTTATGATAGAGCTGATCTAATTTAAGTTTACAGGTGTTATTTAGGCTAGTAATCGGGCTTAGACTAGGGCAGCATTTGTGAAAGAGGTCTATAATTTTATCATAAGGCGTAAGGGGACAAGGAAAGAGGTTAGCTAATGAG
>JAHLFD010000196.1:0-6234 GCA_018883975.1 Candidatus Niameybacter stercoravium | reverse complement strand
GTTACTAATCGATGAAGTTTTATTTTGCACCTATGGAAGGCATAACAGGATATGTTTATAGAAGGGCTCATGCCCATTTCTTTAATAATGTTGATAAATATTTTCTTCCTTTTATTGCAGCCAATCAGCATGGAAGTTTTTCAACAAGAGAATTACATGATATTTTACCGGAGCATAATGAGGGGGTAGTAGCCATCCCTCAGATTTTAACGAATAACGCAGAAGATTTTATTCGTACGTCTAAGCAGCTTAAAGACTTTGGTTATAATGAGATTAATCTGAACTTAGGTTGTCCTTCAGGGACCGTAGTCACTAAAAATAAAGGGTCTGGTTTCCTTTCTCAAAAAGAGGCGTTAGATCAGTTTTTAGAAGAAATTTTTGCACAATCTATTACGAAGATTTCTATTAAAACACGTATAGGGAAAGATAGTCCAGAAGAATTTAATGAGCTTATTGAAATCTTTAATAAGTATCCTATGGAGGAGCTTATTATCCATCCTAGAATTCAAAAGGACTATTATAAGAATAAACCGAATATGGAAATCTTTAAGGAAGGCCTTGCTTTAAGCAAAAATCCAGTGTGCTACAATGGGGACCTTTTTACAGTAGAGCACTATGAGAATTTTACAAAAGCTTATCCAAATGTAGAAATGGTCATGCTAGGAAGAGGTTTACTTGCTAATCCAGGCCTGATTAGTGAAATTAAAAGCCATAAACCATTAGATAAAGAGGTACTTAAGGCCTTTCATGATAGAATTTATGCAGATTATCAAGGCATTATGTCTGGGGAACGTAATGTCCTCTTTAAGATGAAAGAATCTTGGTTCTATATGATTTATATATTCTCTAATCATGAAAAGTATGCCAAGAAAATTAAAAAAGCTCAAAGATTATCTGATTATGAGCTAGCAGTAGAAAGTTTATTTAGAGAGCAAGAGATTGTAGAAGGTGCAGGCATGTTTTCTTCTAAATCTATAGGGTAAACCAATAGAGCATTAAGCTTTCGCTAAGGTTAGAAAGGTAAGATAGGATTAGAATGAGCTAACGATATGCTCCTTAAATAAAAATACAAAAATAGACTGCTAAATGGCAGTCTATTTTTGTAAAAAGTTTAAAAGTGCTTCACAACCTTCTACAATATCCTCACCAATAAGGCGGAATAGATTTTTAGTATTATAACTATCCATACACAGAATAGAGTCATATTGATCATAGTCCTCCTATAAAACCGTTCTAAACTTGCAAAGCCAAAAAGGATAAAATATAATAACTTTAAACATAAAATTGAACTAGAGTAAAATGTAATATTGCATAAACCATAAACAGTTAGGAGACAGAAATGGAAAAGGGAAAGCATATCAAAGGCATACTATTTGACAAAGATGGCACATTACTTGATTTTGAGGAAACCTGGAGACCTGTATGGAATATGACAGAAGAGCAATTGGGCATCATTTTACAGATAAGTGAAAAGGAAATGAGAGAAATCAGAGAAAGATTAGGGATTTTAGAAGATGGATTTACTTCAGATAGTATCTACGTAGCAGGTACACTCTCAGATTATGCACAGATTATTTCTAAGGTGAGTCAAAAAGAATTAAGCATAGTTTTAGAGGTATTAAACGCGGTATATAAAGATTTTGTAGAAAGTAAAAAGTTACATATTGTACCTATTGGAAATCCAAAAGAAATTATGACCTACTTAAAACAAAAAGGCTACAAATTGGGTATTGTAACAGCAGACAATTTGTTAAATACAGAGTACTTTGTTAAGGAGACAGGTCTAGAAACATTAATAGATTTTATTGCATCAGATGATGGGCATTACCAAATGAAACCCCATCCACACATGCTGGAAACATTTTGCATGCAAATGGGGCTAGAGAGGCATGAAGTAGCAGTAGTAGGAGATACCTTAAAAGATATGAAATTTGGTAAGCATAATCAAATGGGACAAAGTATTTATGTAACAAGTAGTTATCCTAATGCAGAAGCCATGGAACTAGCAGACCATGTCATTAAGCATGTAGGTGATTTGATAGAGTTATTTTAGTAGCGTGTGAGGATATTAGGCCTAGAACATAAAAAGAATGTTCTAGGCCTTTGTAGTTAGTTTATTCTAAAAATTGATGGGTTTTACCCATTTGATAGGCAAGCTTAATCATAGCTATTTCTTCAGGTGTCATAGTTCTTTCATACATTTTTTCAAATTGCTGGATAAGCTTTTCAAAATTAATTTTCTTTTTAGGCTGACTTGGGCGGACTGGTTTATAGAATGGGTCATATTGAATAGAGGGCATATGAGAAGGTCTATAAACTTTTTTGAAAATTTCAGCTGTATAGTAGGCATCGTGAAGTGCATTATGGAAAGGATGAGCCATAGGGATATGCAACATAGAAACAGCAACTTCAAGACGCAGTAGTTTTTTTATAGGTAGATGAAAGTGTAGGGAAGTATAGGGCTGAATATTAATATAATGCTTTGGCAGAAGATTCATATCAAGTTCATGAGAAAGTGTATTTTTAAAAAGTTCTTTCATATCAATAAGGCCCCATACACAAAAGAGGGTATCCGTGCTTCCTATAAAATCTATAAAATCTCTATAAACTTCAGGAAAGGGTGCTTCACTTTCAAGCTGCTCAGTTGTAATGCCAGTAAGTTCTGCAACAAGGGGGCTAATTTGCCCGTAGAAGGTGGGTTTAATATAGCGATTAAAGGTTTCAATTGTATGAAACTTTTCATCAAGTTTTAAAGCTCCAATTTGAATAATTTCAAAAGAACAGAGCTTTTTGGGACGATCAAAAATCCTTAAAGATGGCGCATCTTGATTAAATTCTAAGTCAAATACAATATATTGCATAGCTGTCTCCTTCAATCTATAAACTGCATTTATTTTTAGCCTATTGCGGTGAATCTATTCTATAAATGAAACAAAACAAGTTTGTACATATTAAAAGAAAAGACTTTTTTAAAGGAGTAGACAGCATGTATATAGACATTCCAGAATTTGCGCTTGTTATGATCATAGGGCAAGATGAAATAAGTACAAAAAGTTTTGCCAAAAAGTATTTTAAACAAGAAGAAATGGTTAATAAAGAAGACTTAGAAAGTAAGGCAGAAGAAAGACTTGAGGCACGAAAGCTTACTGTTATATTGTTAGAAGACCAAAAAGAGCAGGCTTATGAGCTATTTATTCAGTTAGCCAAAAGACATCACTGTAAGCCTGTAGCTTTTATCCTTCAGACTTCGCCAGAAGAAGAGGAAGCAAGGCGTATAGAAGCTTTAACCGCAACATTGCAGAAAAAAGGATTTAAGCAGATAGAGCGTGTGGAATGTGAACAAGGTGATCAACACATGAACATAAGGCGTATAAAACTTGCGAATAATAAAAGAGAAGATCATGGACCTTTTGATATCATAGGGGATATACATGGCTGCTATAAGGAGCTTTATACATTGCTGGAAAAATTGGGCTATAAGGTAGATGAGAAAGCTTATAAAATAGAGGGTATGGAGCCAAGAAAAGTTGTTTTTGCGGGAGATTTGGTAGATAGAGGGCCTGAAATTGTAAAAGTACTAAAACTTGTTATGGGTATGGTAAAAGAGGGGCGCGCTTACTGTGTACTCGGTAATCATGATGGTAAGTTGCAACGTAAATTAAAAGGCTCTAAAGTTCAGGTTGTTCACGGGCTTGAGAAGACTATGGAAGAGTTAGAAAAAGAGACTGAAGCTTTTAGGCAGGAAGTCAAAGACTTTTTAGATACGCTTGTTAGCCATTATGTATTGGATGAGGGCCGATTAGTAGTTGCCCATGCAGGGCTTAAAGAAAGGCTACAAGGTAGGGAATCTAAAACGATACGTGACTTAGCCATGTTTGGAGAGACTACAGGGCGGGTAGACCAATTTGGACTTCCTATAAGATTAAACTGGAGTGAAAACTATAAAGGTGATGCTCTGGTTGTATATGGACATACACCTCAAAGAGAGACTAAAATCATTCATAATACTATTAACATTGATACAGGTTGTGTGTATGGAGGCAAGCTAACTGCTTTTAGATATCCTGAAAGAGAATTAGTACAAGTGCAGGCGGAAATGACTTATTATGAATCTGCTAGACCTTTCTAAAAATAATTAGATTTAAACTTTCTCTTTAAATAGTAATGCTAGTATGTTAAAGTTAAAGACTAATGAAATTAAGTAAGCATAGAGAGGTATTCAAATGAGAAAAGTTATTTTATACATTGCTATAAGTATAGATGGATATATTGCAAGAAAAAATGGAGATGTAGATTGGTTAGAAGGGGATGGCAGCGCGCCACAAGCAGATAATGGGTATGAAGCTTTCTATAGTCAAATTGATACAATTATTATGGGAAATAGCACCTATAAGCAGATTAAAGGATGGGGTGAGTATCCTTACAAAGGGACTAAAGGCTACGTGTACACGACTCAAAGAGAAGGGTCCAATGAGGATGTTACTTTTACAAGTCAAAAGCCTGTAGAGCTTATCAGTCAGCTTAAACAAGAAGAAGGCAAAGACATTTGGCTCGTTGGAGGGGCAGAAATTATAGATGCATTTATAAAGGATAACTTAATTGATGAGTATATCATTACAATAGCACCTGTTATTCTAGGTGAAGGGATACCTTTATTTAAAGATAAAAATCTTGAAACGCGATTAAAACTAAAAGAGATGAGGTCCTTTGATGGCTTTGTTCAAAACCACTACAGTGTTTAGTAAGGGACTAGCTAAGTGAAATAGACTTATAAGTGTAAGAGATGCAGCCTATTTAAGTATACTCAAATAGGCTGCATCTCTTATTTTACAAGGAAATGAATCTATTTTAGACGGGTTTATTTGAATCAATTGCAAAGGTCTTTTGATAAGCACACTGGCTGAAATGTTCTTCTGCCTGATCTAAAGGAATACCTTTAAATTGAATGCCAGTTTGGTTCTGTAGGTCAAAGGTACCTCGTCCAAGACCTTTTTTAATAATTTTGTGCAGATAATGAATAGCCTGTGGTTTGAAGCCTAATAGTCTAGCGCCTACTACATCTGTGCTTACAGGGTCTGTACCACAAAGTACCATGTCAGTATGAATAGCCGTTCCTTTATGAGGGCCTGTACCAATCATAGCTGGGCTTGCGCTGACTATAGAGACATCAATAGTAAACTTTTCAAATAAGGCAGCCATAAAATCATGAAGTTCATCATGGATACCTAGGTCTTTTTTAGGGTAACCTTGTTCATCACCAGCAGGCCAGCCCATAGTAATATTTTTTATAGCACCTGATAGAGTAGCTTCTTCATGGATCTTAAGCTGAGTAAAAGAAATAAGAAAGGTCATTTCATTAAAAAGTTCATTGAGGCAAAGTCTGCTAGGGCAAGGATGATTAATGTCTAGACTGATAAAAGGCCCTTTATTCAGGTTAATGAATTCTACTTGCTCCTCTTCTATAACTTGTAAGAACCCTACTTGTTCCATTAAACCTTGTACATCTTCTTGTCCTGGGCCTGTTGCTACTACAATACGTCTAGGGTGAGTAGCTTTAACAAGCTGAATAAGTTTTTGTAGGCTTTGAGGGCCTACCACACGTCCACTTTCAGGAGTAGCTGGACCTACCCAGTTAGGTGTAATAACGACTACATCATCTTGGCGAATCATAGAGGAAAAGTTAATAAGATTAAGGCCTTCTTCGATGGCCAAAGATTCGTTTGCATTTTGTGTAATAGCTACAATGGGGCTAACTTGCCTTCTAACTCTCATGATACACATCCTTTATCCATAAGATATATTTCAAATCTATTATGTACAGAAGGAATGTTTTTCATACGAAAAAAGATATATATAAGTACTCAAGAACTTTACAATAGAGATAAGGGGAGAGGGGTTAACACTATAAAAATAAAAAATGGCAAAGCTTTTATAAAGGTATAAACAAGAAGTAAAAGCAGATATTATCATTAAAAGGAAAAATGAAAGGAAGGTATTATGCAAAAACAATCATTGGCAGATTCTATAGGCTGGAAACTAGAAAATAGCTATGCCACGTTGCCAGAACTATTATTTACATTTATAAACCCAACACCTGTACGTGCACCAAAATTAAATAAACTTAATCATAAATTAGCAGAAACATTAGGACTTAACTGTGCAGCGTTAGAAAGTGAAGCAGGTATCCGTATACTTGCGGGTAACAGTATTCCAGAAGGAGGGCTACCTTTAGCA
>JAHLFD010000016.1:0-24773 GCA_018883975.1 Candidatus Niameybacter stercoravium | reverse complement strand
TTCTATAACTATATTATGCAAGGTTTTGAAAATGTATCTGATCCAAAACGTAATCTATTCACTATGATGTACTTAAGCAATGTCCTTGAAGAAAAGGGCTTCTTTGATACATTAAGCGGCGTGGACCAAGATGGCTATGTACCTTATGATTTTGAAGATGATTACTATGATGATTCACCACTTTACGGTATGGAGCATGATGACCACTGTGGTTGCGGACATGACCATCACCATCATGAAGAAAATCATAAATGTTGTGGTGGACACCATCACCATGACGACGCACATGAGTGCTGCGGCGCACATCATCATGATGATGATCACAACTGTGGACGTGGACATCACCACTCATAAATTATAAAAACACCCTATAAGTAGCAGGTTATCCTCCTTCTTATAGGGTGTTTTTTATAATTCTATTTAATCTCTAAATTTGATAAAGTCTTCGCCCATTTCATCTATAATAGCAAGTGACTCAATACGTACACCTTGTTCACGGAGCGCATCTCCACCACCTTGGAATCCTTTTTCAATAGCAATCCCTGCACCTACAAGTGTAGCTCCTGATTGCTTAATGATATCTAATAATCCAATAAGTGCTTTCCCATTTGCAAGGAAATCATCAATAACAAGTACTTTATCTTCTGTTGATAAGAATTTCTTACTTACACGTACCATATATTCCTTTTGATGTGTGAAAGAATAGATTGGGCTTGTATAAAGATCTCCATCTAAGTTACGGGATTCTGACTTCTTAGCAAATACAACTGGCACATTAAAGTGTCTTGCGACTATGCAAGCAATCCCTATACCTGATGCCTCAATTGTAACAATCTTTGTAATTTCATCCTCTTTATAACGCTCTTTAAATGCCTTTCCCATCTCATCAAATAGATGAATATCCATCTGATGATTTAAAAAGCTATCTACCTTTAATACATTTCCACTTTTCACACGGCCTTCTGTTAAAATTCTTTGTTTTAATTGTTCCATGATTTTTCCTCCATTAGTAATCTATCCCAGTCTAATTTTGTGTCTATATCTATAAGTTCGTTCTTATCGCTCACTTCAAAGAGGGTTACATCATCTAAGTGTTTCTTCAGCACTTTTTTACCTCCCACATCTCCTTTCAGCTGCATAAGTTCTTCTTTATAGCAGTTACTAAAAATAACAGGATTACCTAATTCCCCTCTATGGGAAGCACATAAAATACCTGTTTGATTTCCCTTATAAATGTTAAGCATATCCGCTATTGTCTCTTTTTTTAAAGCAAGCTGGTCTGCAACTATAAAGCAATAAGCCTCACATTCACTACTTCCTTGTAAACCTAATTTGATAGAAGTACTTATCCCTTGCTGTGCATCTTTATTGATTAAAATTTTGAACTTTAGTCCTTCGTCTACAAGCTTATAAGTCTTTTCATTTGTTACAACGCAAACTTCTTCAAATGGTAGTTCTTTTAACTTATTCAAAAGATAGTTAAGGACCGTTTGTCCTTTATAAAGTTTCGCAAGTTTATCATCACCAAAACGTGTGCTCAAACCCGCTGCAAGTACAATAGCATGGATACGCATTTTATTCACCGCCTAATATAATTTTTTCAGGGGTAATTGGCAGTTCTCTTACACGTACACCCGTTGCATTATAAATAGCATGTGCAATAGCTGGACAAGGTGTATTAATAACAACTTCACCAATAGATTTAGCCCCAAAAGGTCCTGTTGGTTCATAAGTACTTTCAAATGCTACACGTATATTACCCACATCTAACCTTGTTGGAATATTATGCTGCATAAAGGTGTTATTACGCATTTTCCCTTCTGTTGTATAGGTAATATCTTCATAAAGTGCCATACCAATTCCTTGTGCAATTCCACCTTCTGCCTGTATTCTCGCAAGACTTGTATTAATGACTGTTCCACAATCTACAACCCCTACATAATCAATCATTTCAGTGTGTCCCGTTTCAGTATCTACTTCTACCTCAGCGAAACCAACCATAAAAGGTGGTGGTGATACTGGACTTGAATGCGATGCCTGAGCAGTTAGACAATCATGCTCACCTACTACTGCATTTTGAGCAAGTGTATCTAAACTAATAGTTACCGTACCTTCTTCATTACTAATTTGGTGACCTTCAAAGATTAACGCTTCTTGCATAATACCTAGTTGAAGTGCCGCTTCTTTTAGCATTTTCTCTTTAAGTTCTTCACAAGCTTTAATAACACTCATTCCAGTTACATAAGTTGTACTAGATGCATAAGAACCCGTATCATATGGAGATTGGTCTGTATCTACGCCATTTACAACAATTTTATCTAAATCACACTCTAAGCATTCTGCTGCCATCTGTGCAAGGATTGTGTCACATCCTGTTCCCATATCTGCTGCACCGATAAGTAAGGTATAGAATCCATCATCATTTAAACGGATCTGACTTGATGCAATATCTATATTAGAGATACCTGAACCTTGCATAGTCATAGCCATTCCAATGCCCCTTACCTTATGGTCATCCACTCTATAACTTGGATATTTTTTATCCCACTCAATCATCTTTTTACCTGTCTCAAGACATTCTAAAAGTCCACAGCTTTGAAGAATCTCACCGTAGTAAGCTTTAATACTTTCGCCTACTTCTAACATATTCAGTTTACGTAAAGCAATAGGATCCATATTAAGTTCTACAGCAAGCTCATTCATGGCAGACTCTAATGCAAAAGTACCTTGTGTAGCACCATATCCCCTAAATGCTCCTGCAGACATGGTATTACTATAGACAACGTCACAGCTGAATTTAAGTGCCTCTGCTTTGTTATAAAGTGACATGGTTTTATGCCCTGATAGGCCAACTGTTGTAGGTCCATGCTCACCATAAGCACCTGTATTAGATAAAGTGTACATCTCAATCCCTTTAATATGACCTTCTTTATCTGCTCCTATTTTAACAGTAATCTTCATTTCATGACGACTTGTAGAAGCCATAAAAGTCTCTGTACGTGTAAAGAATAGACGTGCCGGCTTGCCTGTCTTAAGTGTAACAAGTGCTGGATAAGGCTCACTTACTACGGTTTGTTTTGCTCCAAATCCGCCTCCAATACGTGGCTTAATAACACGTACTTTACTCTTTGGCATATCTAGTGCACGTGCTAAAATACGTCTTACATGGAAAGGAATTTGTGTTGCTGTTACAATGTTAAGTCGCCCATTATAGTCTAAATAAGTATAAGTTTTAAACGTTTCCATCATAGCTTGGTTGTTTGCTTTTGTATGGTATGTACGTTCTAGCACAACATCTGATTCGCTAAATGCCTTATTTACATCACCTGCTTCAAAACCTTCTTTACAACAAATATTACGTTTTACCTCATTACCAATATCAAAGTTTACATGATAATCATCTTCTGGATGAATACATGAAGGATGATCTATAGCTTGTTCAAAATCAAGAACAGGCTCAAGTATTTCATATTTTACTTTAATAAGTTTAAGTGCACGGTCAACAGCTTTTTCATTCTCTCCTGCTACAATGGCAACAGGATCTCCCACATAACGTACATATTTATCTAAAATTAGCCTATCATAAGGACTTGGTTCAGGGTAAGACTGACCTGCCATAGTGAAGCGTTGTTGTGGCACATCTTCATAAGTCAAGATACATTCTATCCCTGGTACTTTAAGTGCTATATCTTTTTTAATCTCTAATATTTTTGCATAAGCATGTGGACTACGTAAAAGTTTTACAACAAGGCAGTCACTTGGCGCTAAGTCCTCCGTATAAACAGGCTTTCCTGTTACAAGCGCTTTTGCATCTAATTTTATAATAGGTTGATGAACTGTCTTCATGTTATGCCTCCCCATTTTGACTCATATATTTTTTAATGGCACGTAACTGCCCCATATAACCTGTACATCTACATAGATTTCCTGATAAATAAGCTTTAATTTCCTCATCTGTTGGATTTTTAAGCTCTCTTTTCATTCTTAATACATTCATAATAAGACCAGGGCTACAATAACCACATTGTTCTGCTCCTTCACTCGCAAGCATCATTCCAAAAGCTTCTGCTTCATCTTGTAAGCCTTCTAAGGTTGTTACATGCTTCCCATCAACACGCACAGCAAGTACACTGCAAGAAAGTACTGCTTTTTCTTCTACCCATACTGTACAAAGCCCACAATTACTTGTATCACAACCACATTTTACACTTTTATAACCTTTATCTCTTAAGTAGTTAAATAAAGTCATATCTGGTGCAATATCATCTTGAACTAATTTTCCATTAACCCATACTTTAATTTTCATGTCTTTCCCCCTCTAGTAACTAAGTGTTTTTAAAGAACGTTTGATAAGTACTTTTGCAAGATGTTTACGATAAGTTTCACTTGCTCGCATATTTGAACCAAAGCTTAGTTCTTCTATTACTTTATGTACTGCACTTTCTATCAGCTCTTCATCAAGTTCATCTAGTGTATTTAAATAATGCATTGCTTCATAGGCAAGTGCTGCTTTACTTGGTCTAGCACCTACAGAAATTTTATAGCCCTTTTGACCTTTCGTAACAGCCACAGCTAAAACTGGAAAATCTGTATGGCTCAAACGTTCTGTTTGATAAATCCCCTTTATTTGTTCTTTCTTAATGATTATTTTAACAAGAATATCTTTTTCATAAGGTGTTTTAATAAAGTCTTCTAAAGACATAATCCCCCCATGATAAAGCTCTACATAAGTATCTAGGGCAAGTAGTACTGTAAGTATATCAGAAAACCCAAATCTGCTGTAAATACTTCCTCCAATAGTTGCACAGTTTCTAAACTGTACACCTACTATATCCTTTACACTTTCAGCAACTATCCCCGAAAAATATTCATTCATAAGGGGATGTGTTTCAATCGTCCTTAAGGAACACATTGCCCCTATTTCTATAGCTTCTTCATTTTCTATAATTTGATCTAATCCTAATTGACTAAGGTCAATACCTGTATGAATTGTCTGGCTCCCCATTCTCATCCATAAAGTACCCCCTAGAATCTTATTACTTTTATTTTTCCCTAATAAGGCATACGCCTCTTCTAGTGACCCAACTGTTACATAATTTGTCATTGTGAACACAACTCTATCCTCCGTCATTACTGTTTTGATTGTAATAAAATGATGGCTAGTAAAATAGCTCCCATAAAAGATGTTAAAATACTAATGGGAAGCTCTGCTGGAAAAAGTGTTCTCGCACAAGTATCTGCTATAAGAAGCACTAAACTCCCTAACACCATAGCCATGGTCATGCAACTTAAATCCTCTTTCTTTGTATAAAGCTTTGCAAGGTGGGGAGCAATAAGTCCAATCCAACTTACAAGCCCTACTAAAGAAATAATGATTGCAACTAAAAAAGTGGCTACACTTAAAGCACCATAACGTACGGCCTTTACATTGACCCCTAATACATGTGCCGCTTCATCTCCAAGCATCATAACTTTTAACCTCCATCTTAATAAATATAAAGAGACTACAGCTATACTAAATATTAAACCTATCGCCCCTACTTGTTGCCAACTTGCTTGATAAAAACCACCCATAAGCCAAAACTCTATGGCTGGCAACTGCTTGTAAGGGTCTGCTCCGTATTTAATGAGCATCAGCCCTGATGAGGCAATGGAACTCGTTACAATCCCCCAAAGTACCAAACCAAGCGTCTTATTTCTAATACGCCTTGCAAGTAGCATAGTTAAACTTACAACGACTATACCGCATAAAAAAGACATACCTCCTATTGCCATAAGCCCTCCTCCTAGAAAAACCATAGCAAAAGCTGCACCAAAAGAACACCCTGCACTTACCCCTAATACATCTGGCGATACAAGAGGATTCCTAAAGACAACCTGATAGACATGTCCCGCTAGGGCAAGTCCACTACCACATAATAGAACAAGCATAATACGCGGTAAGCGCATTCCATAAACAACTGTATAATGGAGACTTTCTTTAGAAGTCCCCATTATAACTTCTAATACCTCTTTAAAAGATAGACTATAACGCCCTAATGAAAGGGTCATCATGATGCATAAGATTAAAAGACTACCTACAAAAAGAGTTTTCTTTCTCATAGTCCAAGTGCTTCCTCTGTTACCTCAATATCATAGAATTCTTTATAAAAGGCTTTTGCATCTTCTAAATACGCTTCTTCGCTATAAAGGTCTGGATGAAGATTATTTAAAAGCCAAAGCATACCAAGTGCTGCTGATGGCGTTGGATAATCCCAAGGTTCAAGGATAGATGGGAAGTATGCAACGTTTCCTGCTTTTACAGCTTCAATATCTTTAAAGTTAGCCTCTTCTGTAATAGCTGTTAAATCATAGTCTGCATAACTTACAGCATACATATATTCAGGATTCATACTTAAAAGTTCTTCATTTGAGATTGTCTGCCAGTAAGCATCTGTTAACTCCTTTGTTACATTCTCTCCACCTGCAATCTCAATAAGATCGTTTTGGTACATAAGTCCTGTACAAGTTACAAGAGGATTACTACTTCCTGCTAGATATACAGAAGGTCTATCTGTAAGAGAAGCCGTAAGGCCTTCTACCTCTTTTGTTACATCATTAAAATATTTAAGAAGCTTCTCAGCCTCCTCCTCATGTCCAATAGCTGTTCCTATTAACTCAATACATGCAAGGAAGTTTTCCATACTTTCAGGCTCTACTGCAATAACTGGAATATTTAAAGCTTCAATTTGTGGAATAAAAGACTCTAATCTATAAGGTAAAATAATAAGATCTGGCTCTAATGCAAGTGCTTCTTCTACATTGAAAGTTTTACCTGATCCTACTGCTGGAAGCTCTAAGAACTGCGGTGCTGCTTGTTTGTAAATCTCTCTTGTATCTGCCTTCATTTCAAGCCCTACGACTTTATCTTTTGCATCTAAGGCAATAAGCATAGAAGATGTAATGTAATAAGAAGAGACAATACGGTTTACATCTCCTTTGATGGTTACTTCTCTACCTAACTGATCTGTAACTGTAATCTCACGTTCTGCAGCTTCTTGTTCTGGCTGTTTTGCAGTTTCTCCTTTATTTTCTGTACTCCCTTGCTCAGCTAATATAGTCTCAGATGTTACTTCAGGTGAGTCTACTGGCGCCTTTGCACAGCCTACTAATAAACTCATACATGCTACCATATACATAAATTTTTTCACTTTCATGCTATTCCCCTTAATCTATTTATTTGAAAACCTTTTTAGGTAATCTTGTTTAATCTGTTCTTTTACCTCATTCCTATTTTCTTCAGTTACTGTGTAAATCATTGTATCCTCTCTTTGCCTAATTGCATCTAAAAAAGGATGTTCCTTATGCTTTATAACCCCTAGCACAATTTTAGGACTACTTAATAAGTTATGTACTTGTTCCTGGAACAGATAAGCCTCCCCTTCTAAAGTGCCAAGCTCATCCATTACTACGTGTTTTTCTGGATATTCTAAGCTTTTAATGAGTACATCCACACCAAGGGTTTCAAAAGTTTCCCTAATGCTTTCACAAGACACTTCATCAGGCTGAATAGAAATAGGCTTGTCATTACCCTCTACTTCTATCATACTATGCAGATAAAATCCTTTTCTTGCCCCCTTTTCAAAATAAGGTAAAGTCACAAATCCAGTTAAATCTTTAGTCAGTTCTAGTTCCTCTGTAAGTGCCTTTAAAAGTGTAGATTTTCCTACGCCTTTGCCACCTGTAATAAAGAAATTGGATACATTCATGATTTAACACCCTTTTCTATAAAATAGTAATAAAAAAAGACTCCTCAAAAAAAGAGGAGTCTATAAGCTTTGCATAGCATACAAAACATAAACACCTCGTAGTCCACAAATTTAAGGTTTGTAGGTAGAAACTTTCGATCCATATTATCGAATTTATACGATTATTTATAGTCAGTTAACATTATACCCCAATATAAGTATTTTTGACAAGCTATGCTGCTAAATCATTGTATTCAGTTATAAAGCCTTCTCCAAGTACTTCTTTTACATCAGCAATAGTCACAAAAGCCTTAGGATCTATATCTCTTACTAAATCACGAAGCCTTGTAATTTCTTTTTGAGATACAACCACATAAAGTACTTCTTTATCTGATTTAGAATACATCCCCGTTGCTTTAAGTCCTGTTACACCACGTGGAATTTTCTCCATAATTTCTTTAGCAATCTTATCACTATGGTCTGATATGATAAATGCTGCTTTAGCATAATGTACACCTTCTATAATATTGCTTATTACTTTTGAAGTAATAAATACAGCAATAACAGCATACATAGCTTTTTCCTGCCCGAAAATAAAGAAACCACATAATATAATTATGCCATCAATCATAAGCATAAGCTGAGTGATAGGAAAGGATGGGTTCTTAAATTTAATAATAGAGGCAAGCATATCTGTTCCACCTGTTGTCCCTCCTGCTTGTATAACAAGACCAATTGCCGCCCCTATTAATGCTCCTCCAAAAATAGCCGGAAGAAGTAAGTCTCCTGTTGTAAGGAATGGATTAGGGAAAAATCCTGTGAACCACAAAGCAACAGAAAGCCATAAAACACTATATAAAGACTTCTGTGCAAATTTAAAACCACGCTGTTTAATACTAATTAAAAATAAAGGAATATTTAAACAAATATTCGTTACCCATAAAGGTACACCTACACCAAATGCATTGCGTGTGACTTCCTCTACGATAATAGAAGTTCCCGAAATCCCTCCTGTAACTAAGCCACTTGGTGATAAAAACCAGTTAATAGCTAAAGCAAGAAGGGTTGTTCCTAATAAGATTAGGAATAGTTCTTTCTTTGTAATACCTAATATTTTCATACTGTCTCCTCTTTAAGCTGCATATTCTTCGTCTCTTGTAACATTGGTAATCCATTTCCAACTTACAATACGTCTTGTACTACAAATAACCTTTAATATTTCATCTACTCTTATAACACAAAATACAGCAATAACTGGCCAGCCCCATACAAAGGCAGCAATAAACCCTAACGGAATAGCTACAAGCCACATAAAAATGACATCATTAACCAGTACAAACTTCACATCTCCGCCACCACGTAAAATACCAATATTAGTTGTGTTCGCCATGGCCTGGAAGAATACAATCACAGAGTTAACAGCCATAATATCCATAGCAATAGACTTAGTTAAATCTGATACATTATAAAACTGTACAATGAAAGGTCTAAGTGTAAAAGTAAGAAGTCCTGCAAAAACAGCTAAACAAGCTACACAAATTGCAATAGTTGCTGCGTATTCTTTAGTCTTCTTATAGTTCCCTTCTCCAATACTATTACCAATCATAACAGCTGCTGCACTTGATAAACCAAAAATAAAGACCGTTACAAATTGATTAACTACATTACTAATACTATTAGCTGCTACAACTTCTGTTCCTAGTCTGCCTACAATAACAGCTACCATAGAAGATCCCATAGCCCAAAGAAATTCATTAAATACAACTGGTGTGCAAGTTTTAATGTAGTCCTTTTTCATTAGCGCATCTTTTATTTTAAAGTAGCTTAATCTAAACTTGATTTTTTTCTCAAAAAATGCCATAAAACACATCACAATTGCAAATTCTACGAAACGCGCTAAAACCGTAGCAATTGCCGCACCTTCTATCCCTAAACGTGGTGCACCTAAATTACCAAAAATAAGGATCCAGTTAAAGAATGCATTAACAAGTAGAGAAATGGAATAGACTACCATAGAGATTTTAACTGTCTTCACTGAACGAAGCATCATAATACTGCAATTTGTAATAGCATAGAAAAAGTATCCTAACCCTACAATGCGTAAGTATTTTTCTCCAGCGTCCACAACTGCCATATCTGGTGTAAAAATACTAATAAATAGGCGAGGTGCAAACAGTGCTATAGCCGTAAAAACAATAGATAAAGCTACACACACTTTATACATCATAGCAAGCACCTTATGAATAGCCTTTACATCATTCTTTCCCCAATATTGAGAAATAAGAATATTAGAGCCTCCTGCAAGCCCAAAGTTTAAAATCATAAAGACAAAGAAAAGGTTATTACTAATAGATGCTGCTGATAACTCTACTTCACCTAGTGTTCCAAGCATTAAAGTGTCTACCATACTTACTGCAAAAGTAATTAAGTTTTGCATAGCAATAGGAAGCGCAATGCTTAATAATAATTTATAAAACTGTTTATCTCTTGTAACAAGCATATAATATCCCTCATACTTTCTGTAAACCTTTTTTAAATCTTTAGGTAGTATACAAAAAAATCCATTATATTTCAATAGTCGTGCATTATAAAAGCGTGTAAGATTTTATATCTTACACGCCTCTATTTAAGATAGCCATACTTTGTCTAAAAATAGGAAAATAAAGAAATAACCTATCGCAAATGCAAGGACTAATGGCAATATGGCAGCTATAACCCCTTGATAAATAGCACGTTTCTCTCCCTTAGTGAGTACAATACGCTCTTCTACAAGAGAGTTACGTTTTGCCTTAGGTCTATCGCCTAGCCGGTCATTAGGACCTGCATACCATGGCATACCTGGTATATCCATATTTGCTACTGTTCTTCCATCATCTTTAAATTCTTCTTTTACCTTATTCATTGTCATATAAGTGGCATGCTACAAAATGTTCATTGCCATAATCTCTATACTCTGGTGCCACTGTCTTACAAATTTCCATGCAATGCTGACATCTTGTATGGAATTTACACCCTGATGGAGGATTTGCAGGTGAAGGAATATCTCCTTCTAGGATAATACGATTCATTTTTACTGTTGGATCTGGCACTGGAATAGCACTGAAAAGTGCTTTTGTATAAGGATGTTTAGGATTTTTGAAAAGCTCCTCTTTAGGTGCTTTTTCTACTAAACTTCCAAGGTACATAACCCCTACTTCATCTGAAATATGTTCAACAACACTTAAGTCATGGGAGATAAATAAGTAGCTGTATCCAAATTCTTCTTGAAGGTCTTTAAGTAAGTTAATAATTTGAGCCTGAATAGATACGTCAAGCGCAGATACTGGCTCGTCACATACAATTACTTTTGGTTTAAGTGCTATAGCACGTGCAATACAAATACGTTGTCTTTGTCCACCTGAGAATTCATGTGGATAACGATCAATATGATGAGGTTGAAGACCACATTTTTCCATAACACTCATAATATAGCTTCTATATTCTTCTTTAGGTACAATATTATGCTCACGCACACCTTCCCCAATAATTTCACCAACTGGCATTCTTGGACTAAGGGAGCTGTATGGATCTTGGAAAATAAGCTGCATATCTGGGCGAATAGCACGTAATTGTTTGTTAGAAAGCTTGAAAACATCTTTATCATCAAACATAACACTTCCACCTGAACTTTCTTGAAGACGAAGAAGTGTACGACCAACTGTTGTTTTACCACAACCTGATTCCCCTACAAGCCCAAAAGTAGAACCTTTCTTGATATTGAAAGAAATACCATCTACAGCTTTAACATGCCCTACTACACGTTGGATAACCCCTGCTTTAATAGGGAAATATTTTTTCAGCTCTTTAACTTCTAAAATATTCTCTGACATTTATTTCCCTCCTTTGCTATCATAAAGATGACAAGCCACTTTATGATCATCTGATATGTATCTAAGCTCTGGAATATCTCCATTACATTTTGCAACGCATTTATCACAGCGATCTTTAAAGAAGCAGTAATTTGGCATACTTACAGGGTTTGGTACAGATCCTGGTATAGAGTAAAGACGATCTACTACTTTACCTACTGCTGGCTTACTCTTAATAAGCCCCATTGTATAAGGATGTTTTGGATTAAGGAATACTTCATGCGCTGTTCCTTGTTCTACAATCTTACCAGCATACATAACTACAACATAGTCTGCCATTTCTGCTACTACACCAAGGTCATGTGTAATAAGAAGAATACTTGCATCTATTTTTTGCTTAATATCACGAAGTAAGTCTAAAATCTGTGCTTGAATAGTTACATCAAGTGCAGTTGTAGGTTCATCTGCAATAATAAACTGAGGGTCACAAGAAAGCGACATAGCAATCATAACACGTTGACGCATACCACCTGAAAGTTCATGTGGATAACAGTCATAAATCCCCTCTGCACGGGCAATCCCTACTAATTTAAGCATTTCAATAGTTTGCTTTTTAATATCTTCATCTTTCATATCAGGTCTATGAAGTTTAATGGTTTCATCAATTTGATACCCAATTGTAAAAATTGGATTAAGACTTGTCATAGGCTCTTGGAAAATCATCGCAATTTCATTACCACGAATATGTTGCATTTCGCTAATTGGAGTCTTAACAATATCTACTGCACCACCTTTACGGTTATAGCGAATAGCTCCATCTACAATTTGACCTGTAGGTCCTTGTACAAGCTTCATAACAGAAAGACTCGTAACAGACTTACCACATCCAGATTCTCCTACTAATGCAACTGTTTTTCCTTTTGGTACTTCAATAGATACACCATTTACAGATTTAACTGTCCCCATATCTGTAAAGAAATAAGTATGTAAATTATCAATTTCAATAATGTTGTCTGGATTTTTCATAGTTGTTTGATACTCAGAAGGATCAACCTTTTTGCGTTTCTTCTCTTTCTCAAACTTCTTAATGATTTTATTATTTTCTTTAGAAATTTGCTTCATACGAAGCTTAGCTTCTTTTTGTTCAGCTTTTTTAATTTTTTTCATTTCTGCTGTCATACCGCTCATGTTATCACCTACCTTTTCATTTTAGGGTCGAAGGCATCACGAAGACCATCGCCAACAAAGTTGAATCCTAGTACTGTTAATAAAATACAGAACCCTGGTGGGAGCCAAATATTCATATACTCTCTCATAATAATAGGGTCTGTTACCGTATTAACCATATTTCCCCAAGATGCAAGTGGGAATGGTACCCCTATACCAAGATAACTATAAGATGCTTCTGCTAAAATAACACCTCCCATTCCCATTGTTGCAATAACAATAAGTTGTGGCATAACATTTGGTATAAGGTGTTTCATAATACGCTTAGCAGGATGAAGCCCAATGGCTTCTGTCGCTACCATAAATTCTTGTTCGCGAAGGCTCAGAATTTGACCACGTACAAGACGTGCTACACTTGCCCAACCTAAGATACCCATAATAAGCATCAATATATAAATCTTATATTCTTGTGGTACGCCATATGCTACCATAATAGAACTTACAATTAACATAATTGGAAGTGTTGGTATACAGTAGAATATATCTACCAAACGCATAATGAGGTTGTCAATCACACCTCCATAGTAACCTGCTATACCACCCATAATAACACCAACTACAATTTCAAGACCTACTACTACAAAACCAATTAATAAAGAGATACGCCCACCATACATAAGACGGACTAAAATATCACGACCATCTTTATCTGTTCCAAGTAAGTGTGCTTTTGATGGTTTTGCTTTCCCATTAATTTTTACACCACTTTCTTGTGGATTCATACCCTTGTGATCATCTGAACTAAATTCTACACCATCTTTTACAAAGAAAATAGTATATTCACCATAACTTGTAAAAAGAGGTCCTAAGAAAGAGAACAGGAACATACATACAAGAATGACTACTCCCGCAATAGCAAGCTTATTACGTAAGAAACGTTTCATAACAAGCTGACCTGGAGTAACGATTTTCTCTAAGTTTGCAACTTCCCCTGGTTGATTATTTGTTTGTAATACTTTTTCTTCAGCCATTTCATTACTCCCTTCTATTTAAGTCGTACGCGAGGGTCTACCACCGCATAGAGAATATCTGATAATAGTGTTCCTAATAATGTAAGAATGGCAAGGAACATAGTAAAGGCCATCATAAATGGAATATCCCCTGATCTAAGTGCTTTAAGCCCTATATATCCAAGACCTTCAATAGAGAAGATTCCTTCTGTAATCATAGCCCCTGAGAAAAGCCCAGGAATCATCCCCCCAACCATTGTTACAATTGGAATAAGTGTATTTCTAAAAGCATGTTTGTAAATAACTTTATGTTCGCTAAGTCCTTTAGCTCTTGCTGTACGTATGTAATCTGCATTTAAAACTTCAAGCATATTGGTACGGCTATAACGCATAAGTCCTCCAATACTTAATACAGTAAGTACTGTGATAGGCAGAACAAAGTGCCATGCCATATCCATAATATGTGCAAAACCTACATAATCTTCACGAGCTGTAACCATCCCTTGAAGAGGAAACCATCCAAGGCCCATTGAGAGCGCCCTTTGCAGTACTGCTGCGAAGAAGAAACTTGGAAGAGAAATCCCAATTAAAGCAATTGTTGTAACTGTATAATCTGTAATAGAGTACTGTTTTGTTGCTGAAATAATTCCTAGTGGAATCGCAATTAAAAGCTGTAGGATAAAGGATGGAAGTGCCATCCAGAAGGATACCCACATCTTATCTTTAATAACATCTTGTGCTGGTTTGTTATAAATGAAAGATTGGCCTAAATCACCTTTTAAGGCTGAACTTAACCAATCCACATAACCTTCTACTACCCCTTTATCAAGGCCATAGAGTTCAGTTAATTTTGCTTTCATCTCCGGTGTTGCATCTGGAATTCCGTTTGTTATAGTACTTACATAATCTGCTGGCGCAGTACGTAGTAAACCATAAACGATAGCCGATACACCCAATAATATAAAGACAGAAATAAATAATCTTCGAATAATATATTGTCTCATTTATATTCACTCCTTTTCTAGTTTAGTGCTTAAACAATGCGCTTTCTTTCTGATTAATATCAACTTACAATAATTGGATTTCTTTGCATTATTTACATAACATTTATTATAGGCTGATATTAATCACCAACCCCTAGGGAGTTGGTGATTAGTTTCATGCCCTACGATTATTTAAGTCTGAATGTCTCAACTTCAGCAAAATATGTGTAGTATGGAGTCATGTTCTCTGGAAGAGATTCCATATCTACGATTTCTTGGTTGAATACATACATATTTTTTCTTTGGTAAACTGGCATTTCTACTGCTTCATCCATAATGATATCAAGCGCTTTGCTATAGCAATCTTTTCTTACTTCTATATCATTGGTTTGACGTGCATCTACAATAAGCTGATCAAGTTCTGGTGTATTAATTTTGTAATGGTTTGATGGACCTGTTGAATGATATACTTGGTACATATCAGGATCAACTGATGCTCCCCAAGCTGCTACCCACATATCCCAATCACTTGTGTTAAGTCTATCAAAGAATACTGTCCCGTCTGTATCTGCGATTTCAAGTACAGCACCTATTTTTTCCATTTCAGTTTTCATTTGTGTAAGTACTGGAGCAGTTGGATGGTCCATAGTACCACCACCTGGGATACCTACTTCAATACGAAGTTGTACGCCATCTTTTTCAAGACTTACTTTACCATTTTTATCTACTTGCTCGTAGCCAGCAGCTTTGAAGTATTCTAAAGCTTTAGCTGGATCGAAGCCATAGTATTCTGTAGCATCTTGTGGGTAAGCCCATGATACTGTTGACATTGGTCTTTCAATAACTGTAGCAAGTTCACCATAATATGTTTCTACAGCAGGACGACGATTCATAAGGTGCATTAAACCTTTACGAACGTTTTTGTCTGGAATACGTTCTGCATTCATACCAATGTAACCATAACCAAGGTTTTCAATTAATTCATATTCAAGTCCAGCTGCTTCTACATCTGCTACCATATCTGGTGAAGCAGATGGATCTGAAATGTCAAACTCACCAAGTTTTAAACCTTCAAGTTTATTAGTCTCTGCTGTTACTTGGAATTTAATAGTTGGTGTAGCTGGTGCACCTTTGTAATAGCTTTCATTTGCTTTAAGTGTTACTACGTTATTCTCAAAACTCTCAAATTTATAAGCACCCGCACCCATTGGAGCAGCATTTCTTGATTTAGGAACACTCATATCCCCTTTAGCATATTCTTTACCAGCATCATCTACGCCGTAGTATGCTTTTGGAGCTACTGCAATACCACCAAGTTTCCAGATTGCTGCTGGATCAATGCCTTTAAGTGTAACTTTTACAGTTTTCTCATCTACTTTTTCGATGCCACTGATTTCTGTAGCATCTCCTTTATTATATTCTTCCATACCAACTACTGGTAATGTAGTAAGTGTAGATGGGCCATCGTATGCTGGATCAGCTAACACTTTATATGAGAAAATAATATCATCAGCAGTTACAGGTGTACCATCACTGAATGTCACACCATCTTTAAGTGTGAAAGTGTAGATTGTTTCAGAAACTGTACCATCTTCACTTTTTACTTCTTCAATTGCATACTCAGCTAAACCTGATTCTGGTTGTGCATTACGGTCTGATTTAATAAGTGATGCATGAACCATATCTGCAATATCCATATCATAACCTGTTGTAGCAAAGAATGGGCTGAATACGCCATTCATTTCAAGTGAAGCAACTACTACTGTTTTGTATTTTGACTCTGTTTGAGTATTAGTACTTTCTTCTTTCTTTTCTGTATTTTCTCCCGCTGTTTGGCTTGTGCCATTATCTGTAGCTGGTTTTTCTTGGCTACACCCTACTAAAGTAGAAGCAGCTAATCCAGATACTACGGATAAAACTAAAAATTTCTTAGCAAACTTTTTCATCTTAACCCCTCCATTTTTTATTATTTTTCATTTCAAGTATCGATATCATTTTTGCAAGTTATATCAAATCAAAATTCATATCGTATAATTGATTTTTATTTTTCTTCTTCATATTACCATAACATTACGGGTTATTCAATCTTATTCTTTGATTTTATAACAATTTTTATTTAAAAATAAATAATTGTATACATGTACATGATTTAGTTATAATTAAATCTATCATATTTTTGAATTTATCTCAATCAATGTTTCTCTCTTATAAATACTTATGTTTGCAAACGCCGTACATTTTATGGTTGATTATACAAAAATTATATTATTTATTCTCACAAAAATAACTAAACATTATTTATTATTAGGAATAATATCATAAACTATATTTTTTTACTATATATTTATAAAAAAAGAAGTGTTTAATAGCTAGCTATTAAACACTTCTTTTTATTCATTTCCTTCAGTAGCCCATTCATCTATATTTTGCATTGTATATAAAGGATCAAGCAACTGTGAAACTGTCATTGGTGTTAAATCCATAAGCACATCACTCAAATAACCTGGGCAATCTATCTCTTCATTTAATCTTCTATCATTAAAAAGGTCTGCTGTTGCATCAATTAAATCTGATTCTACTTGAAGTTCTTTCATATGCTTTAATACATCTCTTGTTTCATAAATATAACACACACTAGCCTCTGCCCCTATAAGGGTATAGACATATCCCACATCTACCGAGCTCATTGTTTCATATGTGTACTGCTGGTCCTTACAATAGGCATCTATATCTGAACGTTCTTTTTCATCGCAATACTGGGCTACTTGTTCACCATGGTCAAAGCAAATTATTTTACGCGCTGGTGATAAAACTACATACTTCATAAATTTTCCTCCATTATTATAATACTCTTCTTATTTATAATATCTCTTTCACTCACTTATTATTCAGTGTCAAGCACTCACTTTTATACATATTGACACGATATTATTCATAATGTTACTATTAACTATAATTATTCAGAAAACTTTTATAAAAAGGGAGGTATTATATGACAGAACAAAACACTCTTTATACTTCTACCGATCCTTTCAACGAACTTACCCACTTAGCTCAGGAAAATAACCTTATCAATCCCGAACTTTTTACAAAGTATGCCGTTAAACGCGGCCTACGTGACTTAGATGGTCGAGGTGTACTTGTAGGATTAACAGAAATAGGTGACGTCCATTCCTATATTGTAGATGAAAATGAAATTATTCCTGTCCCTGGTCGTCTACTTTATAGAGGTATTGATATTGCCGATATCACTAAAGGTTACTTAACCGATCATCGCTATGGTTTCGAAGAAACTACCTATCTTTTACTTTTTGGTAAACTCCCCAATTCTAAACAACTTGAAAATTTCAATAAAATATTAAGCGAAAAGCGTAAACTACCCGATGACTTTGTTCGTGATATGATTCTCAAAGCACCTACAAAGGATATTATGAATAGTATGGCTCGAAGTGTTCTTGCGCTCTATAGTTATGACGAGGAGAACCCTGATGATACCTCTCTATCTAATGTGCTTAAGCAATGTATTCACCTCATTTCATGTTTTCCATCTTTAGCTGTATACGGCTATCAAGCTTATGCTCATTACCACAAAAATCAAAGTCTCTATATTCACACACCTAGACCAGAACTCTCTACAGCCGAAAATATTCTTTATATGCTAAGACCAGATAGTAAATATACTGAACTTGAAGCTATTCTCTTAGATCTAGCTCTTATTTTACACGCTGAACACGGCGGAGGTAATAACTCTTCTTTTACAACTCATCTTGTAACCTCTTCAGGAACAGATACTTATTCCACTATTGCTGCTGCTTTAGGTTCACTAAAAGGTCCAAGACACGGTGGTGCCAACCTAAAAGTCATTAAAATGTTTGAGGATATGCGAGAAAAAATTAAAGATTGGAACGACGAAGATGAAATCTCTACTTATCTTACTAAACTTCTTAATAAAGAAGCTTTTGATAAGACCGGCCTTATTTATGGTATTGGGCATGCTGTATATTCCGTCTCTGACCCTCGCGCTGTTATCCTTAAAGAATATGCAGGCAAACTAGCTACCGCTAAAGGCGTCGAAGATGAATTTAAGTTCTATACACGCATTGAACGTCTCGCACCGCAAGTTATTAGTAAGGCTCGTAAAATGTATAAAGGCGTTAGTGCCAACGTAGATTTCTATTCTGGATTTGTCTACAGCTTATTAGATTTACCTTTAGAAATGTATACGCCTATTTTCGCCATCGCCAGAATAGCTGGCTGGAGCGCTCACCGTATCGAAGAAATCGTCAATGCAGGCAAGATTATCCGTCCAGCTTATAAGAGTGTAGCACAGAAAAAGGACTACACCCCTCTTTCTATGCGTTAATAATTTATTTACTTCTTTTCATACAAAAAGGACTCTCTAAATTCGTTTTAGAGAGTCCTTTTTCATTACTGCATTATTTATTAAACTTTTCAAGACGTGCTACAACTTCTGCAAGCATAGCTTCATATTTAGCTTGTTTTGCTTTTTCTTCTTCAATAAGCTTAGCAGGTGCTTTGGCTACGAAACCTTCATTAGAAAGTTTTTTCACAACGCGATCTACTTCACTTTGAAGTTTTGCTTTTTCTTTTGTTAAACGTTCAATTTCTTTTTCAAAATCTACAAGTTCTGCAAGAGGCATATAAAGTACTGTTTCTGGAATAACTGCTGATACAGCATCCTCATCAATACCTGCTTTATCTTTTTGCATAACAACTTCTGATGCAGAAGCAAGAGTAGCAAAGAATACTTTACCTCTATTAAAGATATCAAGTACTTTTTCATTTTCAGAAACTACAAATACTTGTGCTTTTCTTGATGGTGGTACATTCATTTCACTTCTTACATTACGAATAGAACGTACTGCTTCTTTAATAAGAGAGATTTCTTCCTCTTCTACTTGGAAGTTCCATTCTTCTTTATATACTGGCCAGCTAGAAATCATGATACTTTCTTCTCTGTCTTGAAGTCCCATAAAGATCTCTTCTGTAATGAATGGAATATATGGATGAAGCATCTTAAGAACATTAATCATAACTGTTTTAAGTGTCCATAATGCAGCATGACGTGTAGCGTCTTCTTTATTGTAAAGACGTGGTTTTACCATTTCAATATACCAGTCACAGAATTCTTCCCATGCAAAGTCATAAAGTTTTTGAACAGCAATACCAAGGTCGTATTTATCCATATTCTCTGTTACTTCATTTGCAAGTGTATTAACTTTTGAAAGAATCCATTTATCTGCCGCAGTCAGTTCATCAAGGCCTACCTCTAGATTTAAATCTTCCTCTTCATAGTTCATAAGAATGAAACGTGTTGCATTCCAAAGTTTGTTACCAAAGTTACGGTTAGCTTCTACACGTTCATAATAGAAACGCATATCGTTACCAGGTGCATTACCTGTAATAAGTGTAAGTCTAAGTGCATCTGCACCGTATTCTTTAATAACTTCAAGTGGGTCAATACCATTTCCTAAAGATTTACTCATCTTACGTCCTTCAGAGTCACGTACAAGGCCGTGGATAAGAACATCTTTAAATGGTACTTCACCCATTTGTTCAAGACCTGAGAATACCATACGTACAACCCAGAAGAAGATAATATCATAACCTGTTACAAGTACACTTGTTGGGTAGAAATGTTTAAGTTCTTCTGTATTATCTGGCCAGCCAAGTGTTGAGAATGGCCATAAAGCTGAACTAAACCATGTATCTAATGTATCTTCATCTTGAACAAGATGTGTATGACCACATTTACTACATGCTTCTGGCATACTACGTGCAATGATTACTTCACTACATTCTTGGCAGTAGTAAGCTGGAATTCTGTGTCCCCACCAAAGCTGACGAGAAATACACCAGTCACGAATATTTTCTAACCAGTTAAGGTATGTTTTACCGAAACGTTCTGGAACGAAACGTAAGTCACCTTTTTTAAGCGCTTCAATAGCAGGTTTAGCCATTTCTTCCATACGAACGAACCATTGTGCTTTTACCATAGGTTCAATAACTGTTTTACAACGGTCATGTGTACCTACATTGTGCATATGAGGCTTAATCTGAATAAGAAGACCTTGCTCTTCTAAATCTTTAAGCATTTCTTTACGTGCTTCATAACGGTCCATACCAGCGTATTTGCCCGCTAAGTTATTCATTGTACCATCATCGTTCATTACACAGATTTCTTCTAAGTCATGACGACGACCTACTTCAAAGTCATTAGGGTCATGTGCTGGTGTAATTTTAACAACACCTGTACCAAATTCCATATCTACATAATGGTCTGCGATTACTGGAATTTCTCTATCTGTAAGAGGTAATTTAAGCATTTTACCAATTAAATGTGTATAGCGTTCATCTTTTGGGTTAACTGCTACTGCAGTATCTCCAAGTAATGTTTCTGGACGAGTTGTAGCAATTTCAACGAACTCATCACTACCTACTACTGGGTAACGTAAGTGGTAGAAGTTGCCTTGACTTTCAACGTGCTCAACTTCAGCTTCTGAAATAGTTGTTTGACATACTGGACACCAGTTAACAATACGTGAACCTTTGTAAATATATCCTTTTTCATGAAGACGAATAAATACTTCTTGTACTGCTTTTGATAAACCTTCATCCATTGTGAAGCGTTCTCTTTCCCAGTCACATGAAGAACCAAGTTTTTTAAGCTGCCCAATAATTGTGCCGCCATACTCTTCTTTCCATTCCCAAGCACGTTTTAAGAAACCTTCACGTCCAAGGTCTTCTTTTGTAAGACCCTCTTCTGCCATTTTTGCTACGATTTTCACTTCTGTTGCAATACTTGCGTGGTCAGTTCCTGGCATCCAAAGTGTATTATAACCTTGCATACGTTTGTATCTAATTAAGATATCTTGAAGTGTGTTATCAAGTGCATGCCCCATATGAAGTTGCCCTGTAATGTTTGGTGGTGGAATAACGATTGTAAATGGCTCTTTGTCTTTTTCAACTTCAGCATGGAAATAACCGTTGTCCATCCATTTTTTATAAAGTCTTTCTTCTACGGTACTTGGATCATAAACTTTTTCTAAGTTACTCATATTGAATCCTCCTTTTATTTGCTACATCATCAGAAATAGAAATCCCATAACAGCCACAATAAAGCCTGAGACCTTAACAGCAATAACACCGCCACTTGCTAGCATTTCCATTTCATTTTTATCCTTTTCTTCTAGACGCACTTTAGAAAGCACGATACGCCTTGCTGCAAAGATCAGCATGACACCAATGACCAAAAGTACAAAACCCATAGGCTTCATAGGACACCTTCTTTCTGAAATAAGAATATAAAAAAAGCACTCTCGCCCTTAATAAGGACGAAAATGCTCGCGGTACCACCTTAATTCCAGACTTTTATCTGGCTCTCTATGCTGTAACGGGCCTACCCGCTGCTTCCTACTTAGTTTCAAAAACAGTGCTCAAAAGCTACCTTCTAATATCCTTACATAAGAAACCTTTCAGCTTATAAGTTTCTCTCTCTAAATGCAGGTGTATTATACTCCTCTTTTTCATCGCATTTTTCTATGACGTTTACTTTATGTGACATTTACTTACTATTTTATGCATGAGCCTTTTCTTTGTCAAGTAGAGCTGGTAATTCTTTTATGCTATAAAGTGTATAGTCTGCTTCTTTCATCTCTTCTTCCTGACTAAATCCATACAAAGCAGCTATACAAGGTATATGATTCAAATGTGCTGCTTCTACATCATGAATACGGTCACCTACAACCACACCCTTACATCCCTCATACATCTTAAGTATTTTAGCTAAAAGTTGTGGCTTAGCTAATCCATTATCTTTAACACACTCAGCATAATCTACATAAGCTCTAATACCTAGTACATCAAGTGCTGCTTCCATATAAGCTCTTGAACAGTTACTATAGAGTACAAGTTTGTAGCCAGTCTTATGAAGCATAGAAAAAGTATTCTCTACACCTTCAAATTCCTTACCATAGGCTGCCATAGCTTCTGCCATATGCGCTCTATTATAAGCTCTAATTTCTTCCCATCTATCTACACAACTCTCATCCAATACACCTTTATAATACTCTTCTGCTGCGTGGCCTAAATAGCCCCTTACACGCTCCTCACTCACACGGTAAACATAATCAAAGTGCTCCAAGGTATTGTTCATATTTTCCACATTAAAATGAACAGAGTCTAAAAGCGTTCCATCTATATCAAAAATAATTAATCTAGCATCTTGTAACATCCCTTGCCTCCACATACAAAAGAGTGCCCATTAGGCACTCTTTTAATCATTCTATTTAAATAAATCTTTAAAAGCATTTCCTAAAACATCACCCATAGTTGAGATGCTTTCCTCTTCTTCATTCATATATGCCATCATAGAAGGATCGATCTCTTCTTCTACTTCTGTCATGCTTAAACCAATTTTTTTATTGACTTTATCAAGTTGTGTAATTTTTACTTTAACTTCTTGGCCAATCTCTAATGCTTCTTCTGGTTTTGAAATACGTCTATCTGTAATTTGAGAAACATGAAGAAGACCTTCTACATTTTCACTAAGAGATACAAAAGCACCAAAGTTCATAAATTTCACAACTTTACCTTTTACAACTTGTCCTTTTTCAAGGTTTGCTGTTTCTAAGAACCAAGGGTCCATCGCTACGTCTTTAGCACCAAGCGCAATTTTACCTTTTTCTTTGTCTACGCTAAGAACAGTTACATTAAGCTTGTCCCCTTCTTTAACAACATCTGAAGGATGTTTGATGCGTGTCCATGAAAGATCTGTATTATGAACAAGACCTTCTACACCGCCAATGTTAACAAATGCACCATATGGCATAAGTTTTGTTACTGTACCTGTATATTTTTCGCCTTCTATAATAGAATCAAAACGTTCTTTTTTAGCTTGTTGCGTTTTAGCCTTTGCAATAGCCTTACCTGAAAGAACAAGTTTTTTGTTTTTAGGATTAAACTCGATAATTTCTACTTCAATTTCTTTACCTACAAACTCATTTAAATCATCTACATAAACATCTGTAATTTGAGAACCAGGAATGAAAGCACGCATACCTTGAAGGTTTGCAATAACCCCACCTTTTACAACTTCTTTTACTTTAACCATGAAGTGTTCATGATTTTTGTAAAGTTGTTCAATATTTTCTAATGCTACTTCTGCCTCAGCACGTTTTTTAGAAACAATAATATTACCGTCTCCGTCATCTGTATTTAAAACAAGTACATCAAAAGTATCACCAACTTGTACATCTTCCATTTTCACTTCTTCGTAGCTATATTCATTCCATGGTACAATCGCATCTGCATGAGAACCAATATTTGTGATAATCCCTGCATCTTCAATAGATACAACTTTTGCTGTTTTAATATCACCTTTACGAATACGTACCATTGATTTTTCTATTTCATCCATAAAATCCGCCATAGTTAAGTTATTGTCTTCCATTATAATTCCTCCTTTTTACCATATGATTTTATTATACACATTTTAAGGATAAAAATATAGCCTGAATTTTATATACACACAGGAGATTATCAATTTAGAATAAACTTACTATTACAAATTAAGATTTTTATATTGATGTATATTTTATATTTCTATATACTCTACTCTTATTCACGTTATATTAGGCAATACAAGAAAGTAGGTGGAGATTTTGAACGAACGTGACAATTTTTCAAGTAAATTAGGAATCATTGCAGCAGCAGCTGGCTCTGCAATCGGCTTAGGGAACATTTGGAAATTCCCTTACATGGCTGGACAAAATGGTGGGGGAGCCTTTATTTTTGTTTATCTGATAGCGGTAGTCCTTATGGGATACCCTCTTATTTATACAGAATTTGCACTAGGTAGACGCGGCTGTTCTAATGCTATTGATGCTTTTGGCAAAATTACAGGAAAGAAATTTTTAAATATAGTGGGTTACCTAGCTGTTGGAACAGTTTTCCTTGTAGCAACTTTTTATGCTATGATTGCAGGATGGGTAATTTATTACCTGTCTCTTATACACA
>JAHLFD010000195.1:0-4953 GCA_018883975.1 Candidatus Niameybacter stercoravium | reverse complement strand
GATCAATCAAGGGAATGAAAATGGACTTATTGATCAAACTGCAAAAGATATGCTTTATGGTGTCTTTTCATTTGATGATAAGACAGCTCTAGAGATTATGACACCGAGAGCAACTGTTGTAAGTGTAGAAGTGAAAAAGTCAGGTAAAGCTGTACTTGAGATGATGATGAGTCATCCTTTTTCACGTATTCCGGTCTATGAAGACGTACCACATAATATTGTAGGAATACTACATGCTAAGGAGTTGTATGAATGGGCACTTAGGGAAGGTGTAGATAACATTGAAGTAAAAAAACTTATGAAGCCAGCCTATTATGTTCCTGAGACGAAAACCATTGCAACACTTTTTAGAGAACTTCAGGAGACGAAAAATCATCTAGCAGTTATTTTAGATGAGTATGGAGATTTCCAAGGCATTGTTACAGTAGATGATGTTGTAAGTCAGGTAGTAGGAGAGATTGCAGATGAGCATACCTCTTATGAGGAAATTGAACAGATAGATGAACATACTTATCTGGTAGATGGTTTGACCCATATTGAGGATGTCAATAAGCACTTAGGGCTAGAAATTGAATGTGAGCATTTTGATACCATTGGTGGATTTGTGATCAATTTAATCGGGTGGATTCCTAAACAGGCCGTTTCTGTATCGTATAAAAATATTGTATTTGAAGTAGAAAAGGTAAAATCTAATCGTGTAGAAACACTTAAGATTTATCTTATGCACTCAATTGCTGTATAAAAAAGAACCGTCACTCTTTTATAAGAGGGTGACGGTTCTTCTTATTGCATATTTTGTCTATGTGCATGAAGTAAATGTGGATACTTCTTCATAATAAGCATGAAGAGTGGCCCACCTACAATAGTAACAACAACGAATTCTCCAATACCTACTTCAAGCATAGTTAAAGCAAGTGGGAGTTCAAATAAGTAATGTAACATCCAGCCAATAATAAGTCCATTAAATAAAGTTGGCCATAAAGAACTTATCCATAGACCAAGCTTAGAGCCTTTAGTGAACTTTGCTGTTAGGCTGATAGCAGATACACTGATAAAGGTAGCGAGTGTACCAAAAATGACATCCATTATACCATTAGGGCCTAATAAATTAGCTACAAGGCAGCCAAGTGTAAGACCAGCGATATAAAATGGATCAAAGAAGGCGAGCAGCACAAGAAGTTCAGAGACTCTGAACTGAAGATTGCCATAGCTAATGGGGGCTAGTGCAACGGTTAGTACAGCATAAATAGCTGCTACAGCTGCTACTGTTACAAGTCTTTTTGTTGAATTGATGTTTTTCATGTTTATTCTCCTTTACCTTAGTTTTATTTAGAGACAGGAGGCTTCCGAACTGTCTACAGGTATAAAGATTTATACCAAAAGGTAGTATACGTGTTTTACTTTTAAAAAGCAACCCTTTGAATAATTTAATAACCATTGGTTACTATACTATACATATTACCAAGAAAAGGAGGGCATATCATGTCTTTTTATAGTACGATTGCTCCTTATTATGATTATATTTTTCCTGCCCACCCAAGTCAGATTAAGTTTTTAAAAGAGATTATAGGAAATGGTACAAAGCAGGTGTTAGATATAGCCTGCGGTAATGGTAGTTATGCTATTGCTATGGCGAAGAGTGGCTACCTGGTAACGGCACTTGATAATGATGCAGGCATGATTGAAAGTGCTAAAGCTAAGGCAGACCTTGAGGAGGTATCTCTTGCCCTTATTCACTGTCATACGGAAAATATGAAAACCTATATACAAGGTAAGTTTGATGTAGCTTACTGTATTGGTAATTCTCTTGTACATTTAGAAGATGAAGAGAAAATAGAAAGATTTTTAAAAGATCTATATGAAGTCCTTCAGGAATCTGGGAAGGTAGTTATTCAGATTATTAATTACGACCGTGTTCTTAAACATGGGCAGACTAAATTGCCTGATATTTTTCATGAAGAGGTAGGTCTTAAATTTTTTAGAAGCTATGAAATGGCTGAGGATGAGAAACATGTAGATTTTAAGACTAAGTTGCATTTAAAAGATAAAGTAGAAGCACATTCTACAAAACTTATTCCACTCTTAAAAGATAAGCTGGTAACACTTTGTAACAAAGCAGGTTTTAAAGTAAGTGCCTGTTATGGAGATTTTGGGAAATCAGATTTTAATGAAGATGAAAGCTATCACTGTATAGTAGTTCTAGAAAAAGGGGCATACTAAAAAGAAAAGGGTGTATAACAAATGACAAACGAAACATTGAATAGTTTATTAGAGCAAGGTCTTAGGGGTTGTGAAGATAGACATATAGAAGCACATAAATGTGCACATTGTATTTATAACCTTTCTAAAAACGGAACAGATTACTGTATGTTTCATGATGTAGAATAAAGAAAAGGATGGTCAAATAGACCATCCTTTTCTTTAAGTATTTTTTGTGGTATAATTACAAATTGTAAAATTGAATTTGCTTATTAATTTGTTTTTAAATAAAGGAGAATCTCATGATTACAGTATCAGACGTAAGTTTACAGTACGGTGGTACCAAGCTATTTAAAGATGTAAATCTTAAATTCACACCAGGCAACTGCTATGGTGTAATTGGTGCTAACGGTGCAGGAAAATCAACATTTCTTAAAATTTTATCTGGTGAAATTGATAGTTCAACAGGTGAAGTTAGCATTCCTTCTAATATCAGGATGTCAGTTTTAAAACAGGACCACTACCAATATGATGAGTGTCAAGTACTTGAAACTGTTATTCGTGGTAATGCAAGACTCTATGAAATTATGCAAGAAAAAGAAGCACTTTATGCTAAGGAAGACTTTACAGACGAAGATGGTGTACGTGCTTCTGAACTTGAAGGTGAATTCGCTGAAATGAATGGTTGGGAAGCAGAGTCAGAAGCATCTCAACTTCTACAAGGGTTAGGGGTAGGTATTGACCTTCACTATAACCTTATGAAAGACTTAAATGGTGGAGATAAAGTTAAGGTACTTCTTGCACAAGCTTTATTTGGTCAACCAGGTATCTTATTACTCGATGAGCCTACTAACCATTTAGATATTCAATCAGTAAACTGGCTTGAAGATTTCTTACTTGACTTCCCAGGTACAGTTATCGTAGTATCTCATGACCGTCACTTCTTAAATACAGTATGTACACATACAGTGGATATTGATTACGGTAAAATTAAAATGTATGTAGGTAACTACGACTTCTGGTATGAATCAAGTCAAATGATTCAAAGCTTAATGAAAGCACAAAATAAGAAAAATGAAGATAAAATTAAAGAACTTCAAAACTTTATTACTCGTTTCTCTGCTAATAAATCAAAATCAAAACAAGCAACATCACGTAGAAAAATGCTTGATAAAATTTCTCTTGATGAGATGCCAGCTTCTTCACGTCGCTACCCATTCGTAGCTTTCAACCAAGACCGTGAAGTAGGAAATGAAATTCTTTATGTAGAAAACGTATCTAAAACAATCGATGGTGTAAAAGTACTTGATAATGTTACTTTCAGAGTTAATAAAGAAGATAAAATTGCCATCATCGGTGAAGACGAAATCGGAATCACTGCATTATTTAAAATTCTTGCAGGTGAAGAAGAACCAGATACAGGTACTGTAAAATGGGGTGTTACAACATCTACATCTTACTTCCCTAAAGATAACAGTGAATACTTCAATGACTGTGATCTTGACCTTATTAACTGGTTACGCCAATACTCAGATGAAAAATCTGAAAGTTACCTTCGTGGTTTCTTAGGACGTATGCTCTTTGCAGGTGAAGATGCACTTAAGCCAGCTAAAGTATTATCAGGGGGAGAAAAAGTACGTTGTATGCTTTCAAGAATGATGCTTGCTGGTTCTAACGTATTACTTCTTGATCAACCAACTAACCACTTAGATCTTGAGTCTATTACAGCACTTAATAATGGTCTTATTAACTTTAAAGGCAATGTTCTCTTTACATCACATGACCACCAATTTATTCAAACTGTTTCAAATCGTATTATCGAAGTAAAAACAGATGGTATTGTGGATCGTATGATGAGCTATGATGATTACCTAGAGCAAAAAAACAAATAAGGTTTTGAAAGTCTACTTCCTTTAAGGTATAGGAAGTAGACTTTCTTTAAAAGCAGGGGGAATAAGTATGATTAAAGACTATTTAGAGATTTTAAGAGAAGAACTAGTAGTAGCAATTGGATGCACTGAGCCTATTGCAGTAGTACTTGCAGCAGCAAAAGCAGGAGAAGTGCTAGAAGGCTTACCAGAGAAGGTAGATATCAGATGTAGTGGAAACTTTATTAAAAATGCAAAAAGTGTAGAAATTCCTAATGGACAAGGTTTAAAAGGTATTTTAGCTTGTACAGCTCTTGGCTTTGTCGTAAAGGGAAGTGATAAAGAGTTAGAAATCTTACAAGAAGTAAGTAAGCAGCAAATAGATCAGGCTAAGGCACTTTTAGACCAAGGAACTATAACACTGCATAAACTAGACACAACTGAAAAGCTACATATTATTGTAGAATGTATGAAAGGTGATACACAAGTTAGTGTAGAACTTAAAAGAACACATCATAATATTAGTAAGGTTGTAAAAAATGGCAGCATATTATTTGAAGAAAATCTAGAAGAAACGAGCCCAAAAGGCTATAGTGTAGATAGAAGCATATTAAGTGTTTCAGGAATTTGTCAGTTTGTTCAGGAAGTGGATAAAGATATATTAAAAGATTTATTAAATGAAGTGGTATGTAATAACACGAGTATCGCAAAAGAAGGGCTTGAAGCGCATTACGGTAATGAAGTAGCTAGAACGATTTACAAATATTATGGAGAAGATAATATCTATGCAAGACTTAAGGCAATGGGAGCAGCAGGTTCAGATGCCCGTATGGGGGGATGTCCTTATCCAGTTGTAACAGTAGTGGGAAGTGGCAATCAAGGTATG
>JAHLFD010000194.1:0-8404 GCA_018883975.1 Candidatus Niameybacter stercoravium | reverse complement strand
TTTAAGGGTGCTTTTATTTTGTGTAGTAAAGTTGTTATACGTTAAATCTGAATAAAATAATATCGCCGTCTTTGACAACGTATTCTTTACCTTCAAGACGTACAAGACCTTTTTCACGTGCAGCATTGTATGAACCACATGCTACTAAATCATTAAAGTTAACGATTTCAGCACGAATAAATCCACGTTCAAAGTCAGAGTGAATTTTACCAGCAGCACCAGGTGCTTTTGTGCCATCTGTAATCGTCCAAGCACGTACTTCTTTAGGACCCGCAGTTAAGTAACTGATTAAGCCAAGAAGTTTGTAGCTTGCTGCGATAAGTAAATCAAAACCTGTATTGTGGATACCTAAGTCTTCTAAGAAAACTGCTTTTTCTTCTTCATCAAGATCAGCAAGTTCTTGCTCAATTTGAGCACAGATAACGAAAGTTTCAGAACCTTCTTCAGCTGAGAAAGCTCTTACACGTTTTACATAGTCATTGTCTTCACCAGATACAAGATCATCTTCAGATACGTTTGCTGCGTAAAGAACTGGTTTAGCACTAATAAGACCAAGAGTTTGGATTAAAGCATCTTGTTCTTCGCTTTCACCAAGAAGCATACGTGCTGGTTTACCAGACTCAAGTGTTTCGTAAATTTTTTCTAAAACAACAAGTTCAGCTGCAAGTGCTTTATCATTTTTAGCTGTTTTTTTAGTTTTAGCAATACGACGCTCAAGAACTTCCATATCAGAGAAAATAAGCTCTAAGTTGATTGTTTCGATATCACGAAGTGGATCAACTGTTTTGTCAACGTGAATAATATTGTCATTTTCAAAGCATCTTACAACTTGAATAATAGCATCTACTTCACGAATATGAGATAAGAATTGATTACCAAGCCCCTCTCCTTTACTTGCACCTTTAATAAGACCTGCAATATCTACAAACTCAACAGCAGCAGGTAAGATTTTTTCTGATTGATACATTTCCTTTAAAACGTCTAATCTTTTATCAGGTACAGCAACAACCCCAACGTTTGGTTCAATTGTACAGAATGGGTAGTTTGCAGATTCAGCTCCAGCTTTGGTTAAGGCATTAAATAACGTACTTTTACCTACGTTTGGTAATCCTACAATCCCTAGTTTCATTTATTTCATCCTTTCTATTATGACACATATGTGCGTTACACTAATTTTAAATTATATAGGATATGTAGGATGGTTGCAATGGCGATTATAAGAAAAAAACTGCAAGAATCTGCAGTTTTTAGCGAAATTAATGATTTTTACCTATTAAATAGCCTAAGCTTATGCTAATTATAAGAGAAAGAATATACACACATAGTCCTAAAAAGGTGAGTTGCTGTAAGCCTGATTGAGTAAGTACGCATTCTTCTTGTTCAAGCTCTTTATTACGTTCTGCAACACGATAATGGCGTTTAGATGTACTCATGTAGATCCCTCCTGTAAAATGAAAACACATTCTTTATATAGTATAGGGTAAAATACGAAAAATATGCAGGTCATCTGTTTACACCACCTGGATTAAGGCATATAATTTAAAATAAAACAAAGGAGGAATTTTATGCCAAACATTTATTTTCCACATTTGAATTTATCTTTCCATATAGAACCTATTGCTTTTGAAATTTTTGGTATTCCTATCTACTGGTATGGTATTATTCTAACTAGTGGTATTCTTCTAGGTTTACTTATTGCTATGTATATTGGTAAAAAGGAAGGCGTTTCTACAGATGATATCTTCGACTTTTTACTTTATGACATTGTTTTTGCTATCCTTGGTGCTAGAGCCTATTTTGTTGCTTTTAACTGGGATTATTATAGTGAAAACCTTTCACAAATTTTTAATTTAAGACAAGGTGGTATTGCTATTTATGGTGCTATTATTGCATCGCTAATTGTAGCTATTTTCTACACACGTAGACGTAAAATTAATTTATGGCAGTTTGGAGATGTTGCAGCCTATGGGCTTTTAGTGGGACAAGCTATAGGACGTTATGGTAACTTTGTGAACAAAGAAGCCTTCGGAGATTATACAAATAATCTATTTGCTATGCAAATTGTAAGAGCAGAAGCTTCTACACCTGTTACACAAAATATGTTAGATCATAGTATTATGCGTAATGGTATTGAGTTCATACAGGTACATCCAACTTTCTTTTATGAATCTTGTTGGAACATTGTACTACTTGTCTTACTTCTTATTTATAGAAAGTATAAAAAACATTCAGGAGAGATTTTCTTCCTTTATATAGCAGGATATGGTATAGGTAGATTTTGGATAGAAGGACTTAGAACAGATCAACTTGTTGTACCAGGAATTAATATTGCGGCTTCGCAGATTGTAGCAGTATTTTCAATTATTGCTGGAATTATTGGCTTTATATGGTGTCGAAAATCTAATCCGATGACTATTAAATTCAAAAAAATGTAAAATTGTGTTGATTTCTTCCAAATGTTAGACTATAATACAAATATAGAGAGAAAAGCAGTATATATAGTGGAGGGATTGATATGAATACAACAACCAAGAGGCGTATTGTAGATTTGCAAATACGTCTAAATAGTCTTGTAGAAAACAGCAACGACTACACGGATCATATGCGAGAATTATACACTATAAGCACAGAACTAGATGAATTAATTGTACAATATTACAAAGAATATACCGCTTAAAACTAGTACAGCAATGTACTAGTTTTTTTTCCTTTTATACAATTTTTACTTGAAAAGTCTGCCATAAAGCAATAGAATAGAAGAAAGTGGTTAAAAGTGGTTTGAAGTGGGGTAAAAAGGGGGAGAAGTGGAGCATGTTCATTGGTGAATACCAGCATAGCCTAGATGAAAAAAGCCGGGTTATTGTACCAGCTAAGTATCGTGAGCAACTTGGAGCATGCTTTGTTCTGACAAAGGGTTTAGATGGCTGTTTGTTTGTTTACCCACAAGATGAATGGACAAGCTTTGAACAAAAACTTAAAGAGCTACCTTTAACCAACATAAATGCCCGTAAATTTGTACGTTTTTTCTTAGCGGGGGCTGTAGAATGTACACCTGATAAGCAGGGAAGAATTCTTATTCCAAGTCATTTGAAAGTATATTCCAGTATAGAAAAAGACATAGTATTTATAGGGATGGGTAACAGAGTAGAAGTATGGAGCAGCAGTAAGTGGGATGCCTATAATGAAGATGCTTTTGATGCAAATGCTTTAGCGGAACAAATGGAATCATTAGGAATATAGAGGTGAATGATTATGGAATTTAAACATGTATCAGTATTATTAGAAGAATGTATAGAAGGTTTAGCCATTAAGCCAGATGGAACTTATGCAGATGGCACATTAGGTGGAGCTGGACATGCAAAGGAAGTATGTAAAAGGCTTTCTGAAAAAGGACATTTTATAGGAATTGATCAAGATACAAATGCACTTAAAGTATCTAAAGAAAGACTAGCAGAAGTTGCACCTGGAGTAACACTTGTGCATAATAACTTCTCTAATGTAGGAGAAATTTTAAAGGAATATGCACCAGAAGGTATAGATGGTATGCTCATTGACCTTGGGGTATCTTCGCATCAGTTAGATGAACCTTCTAGAGGATTTTCTTATATGCATGATGCACCACTGGATATGCGTATGAATCAAGAAGCAACTTTTTCTGCTTATGATGTAGTCAATGAATATAGTGAAGAAGAACTTTTTAAAGTGATTAAATCTTATGGGGAAGAAAAGTGGGCAAAACGTATTGCAACTTTTATTGTGGAATCTCGCGCTACAAAGCCTGTTGAAACAACGTATGAACTTGTAGAAATTATTAAAAAAGCCATTCCTTATAAAGCAAGAAAAGAAGGTCCACATCCTGCTAAAAGAACTTTCCAAGCTATTCGTATAGAAGTAAATAAGGAACTTGATATTATTAGACCTACTATTTTAGATGCAGTGCCTTATCTTAAAAAAGGTGGAAGACTTTGCATTATTACATTCCATTCTATAGAGGACCGTATTGTTAAACACACATTTAGGGAGTTAGAAGACCCATGTACATGTCCAAAAAATATTCCTGTATGTATGTGTGGGAATAAACCACAGGTAAAAGTAGTAACAAGAAAACCTATATTACCATCTGAAGAAGAGCTAGAATTTAACCCTCGCGCAAGAAGTGCAAAATTAAGAATTATAGAAAAGATATAAAAATAACGTAAATGTTGTTCAGGAGGGAAAGAGATGGCCGACCATTCATACAAAAGATATGATTATCAATACGGCAGTGAAGCACCTAAATATCCATATATGCCATATGGTGTTCCAAATGAAAAGCCTGATTTTACACCACTTAAGAGACCTAAACCAAAGAAAAGATCAAAAGAAGATATTATCTTTGGTTTTAAAATGACAACTTGTGGCTTACTTTTATTTGCAGGTGCTTTTTCATTTGTACATGTTACATCTAACTTAGCGATTAAACAAAGAGAATTAAAGCTTATTAATGCAGAAATTAGAGAAACACAAAGTGCGATCAATAGTGTCAGGGCAACCATTGCAACCAACCTGAACTTAGAACATATTCAAACTGTCGCTGAAGAAAAACTTAATATGTCAGAACCATTACCACATCAGGTTGTGTATATTACAACAGCGCAGGAGAGTTATACACGTTATAATGAATAAGAGGTATGGTTATGGCGAAGAAAAAGAAGAAAAAAGTCAAATCAATAGAACCTATGAAACGTTTAAACAATCGTATTCAAGTCGTAAAGTTTTTAATGTTCGTTTGTATTGTTATCTTAGTGGGACGTATAGGATATTTCAAACTCGTTAAAGGTGAAGAATTTGAAAAAGAAGTACGTACGCGTATGATGAGTACAGAGCGTGAAGTAGAAGCTTTAAGAGGGACGATTGTAGATCGTAACAATAAAACGGTTGCAGCAAGCACCCTTTCTTATCATATTATCCTAGATCCTAAAATTCTTTTAGAAGAGGTAAAGGAAGGGTCTAGACAAAAAACTTACAAGGTTTTAGCTGAGTATTCAGGTAAAACTGTAGAAGAAATTGAGGCTTTAGTAAACAAGCATAAAGACTCTCACTATAAAATCTTTATGAAAGATATTAGTGCAGAGGATATGACTAAGTTAAAAGAGCAAAAGATTCAAGGGGTATACTTTGAAGAAAGTTTTATACGGAATTATCCGAAAGGAAGTTTAGCAGCTCAAGCTATTGGGTTTTATAATAAAACAGAGGGGCAGTATGGGGTAGAGCAGGCTTATAACAAGTATTTACTTGGTAAGACAGGCCGTATTTTCTCAAGAATGCAACAATCTAGTATTGTGACTACAGAAGTAGCAGCTGCTCAAAATGGTCATACAGTTGTATTGACTATAGATGAAGTAATTCAACAGTATGTAGAACAGACAATGAACAAATATGTCAAGGAACTAAATCCACTTAATGCAGCTGCACTTGTTATGAATCCTAAAACTGGTGAAATTTATGCCATGTATTCTTATCCTTATTATGATCCAAATCACTATACAGATTTATCTGAACAAATGGGAAAAGAAAAATGGGATAGTTTAAAGAGTGAGGATCAGGCTCTAGCGCTTAATAGAGCATGGAAAAACTTTAACACACAGAATCCTTATGAGCCTGGATCTACCTTTAAACCGCTACTAGTAGCAGAAGGACTTGAAGAAGGTTATATTAATCCAGATACACTCTATAATTGTACAGGTGCTAATAAAGTAGGGCCAGAGACTATTAAGTGTTGGAAACGAGGTGGACATGGCGTACAGACGCTAGAACAGGCTTTAGCGAACTCCTGTAACTCTGCTATGATTGAAATCAGTAAAAATATTCCAGATGAAGTTTTCTATGATTACTTTATTAGACTTGGATTTAATGATATTACACAGATTGACTTACCTGGCGAAGCAACAGGTATGATTCATGCACTTAATAAGTTAGGGCCTGTCCAAAAGGCAACAAGTTCAATGGGACAGACTTTTACTATTACACCTATTCAGCTTATTACTGCTTTTTCTTCTTTAATTAATGGAGGAAATCTTATGCAGCCTTACATAGTATCAAGTGTAGTTGACTATCAGAATAACATTATCATGCAGAATACACCTCAAATTAAGAGACAGATTTTCTCAGAAGAGGTGGCGTCTCAGGTTTCTGGATATATGGAAGCTGTAGTGAGTTATGGTACAGGTGCACCGGCAGCTGTAGCAGGTTATACAGTGGGAGGGAAAACAGGTACAGCTGAAAAACTTCCACGTGGAGAAGATAAACATATTCTTTCTTTTATGGGCTATGCACCAGTAGAAGACCCACAAGTTATAGCACTTATTCTCTTTGATGAGATTCCAGAAGATACGAAGGCGCAAAGCTTGGCTTTTAAAGAAATTATGGAAAATGTGCTTCCTTATTTAGGAATTGAGCCAACAGGAGATCATGACACGCCAGTTGTTAATATGGCAGTTGTACCAAGTGTTACTGAACTAGATGTAACAGATGGTATAACAAGATTGGAAACAGAACACCTTAACTATGAAGTGATTGGTGTAGGAAATAAAATTGTGAATCAATATCCTACAGCGGGTACTAAACTCCCTTATGAAAATACAGTTAAAATTTATTTAGAAGCAGAAAATCCTGAAAATATTGTATCAGTACCTGATCTTATAGGGTTATCCCTAGAAGATGCTAAAAAAGCCACATCAGGTTTATTTACTTTAGAAGGATATACAGATGAAAAAATTAATCATCAAATCCCTAAAGCAGGTACTAAAATAGAAAAAGGGCATAAAATATTTGTACAAACCGTACAATAATGTGAATAAAGCCTCCCTTTTAAAAATACATTTAGTTAAGACGTATTTTTAAAAGGGAGGTTTTTGCTGTGATGAAAAAACAAGTACCTACAGCAATCAAAAAACGTATAGTCTTTGTAAGTGCTATGTTTGCGGTGATGACAATAGTCATGATTATACGATTAGGCTATGTTCAGATTGTTATGGGAAGTTTCTTGCAAGGTAAGGCACTTGAACAACATACTAGAGATAGGCTTATATCACCAACTAGAGGAACAATTTATGATAGGAATGGAGAGGTTATTGCAAAGAGTGCTTCTGTATCTACTATAGGTGTTGTACATGCTCAGGTAACAGATCCTGCTATGGTATCTAAAATCCTAGCAGAAAAGCTAGAGATGAGTTATGAAGATGTCTATAAGAAGGTAACTAAGCGCGTAGCATTCGAACGTATTAAAACTAAAGTAGATAAAGAAGTGGCAGATGAGATCCGTAATATGAACTTGCCAGGCGTAAAAGTAGATGAGGATTCTAAAAGGTATTATCCTTATAATGAGTTGGCAGCTCAGGTTATAGGTTTTGTAGGAAAAGATAATCAGGGTATTGTAGGTCTTGAAGTGCAGTATGATTCCTACTTAAAAGGTACACCAGGTAAGATTTTGATGGAGACCAATGGTAGAGGAGAAAGAAGAACAGAGGAAGCAGAAGTAAGAATGGATCCTCAAAATGGTAGCCATTTGGTGACTACTTTAGATGTGACTTTGCAGCAATATGCCCAGCAGGCTATTGATAAGATTGTAGAAGAAAAACAGGCTAGTAGAGGAACAATTATTTTAATGAATCCTCAGAATGGTGAAATCTATGCTATGGCTAATGCACCTACTTTTAATCTAAATGAGCCATTTACTATTAATAATCCAGAACTTGAAGCAGCTTGGCATACTTTTACGAATAAGGAGCAGCAAGACTATTTGAACCAGATGTGGCGTAACTTTACTATTAATGATACTTATGAACCAGGATCTACTTTTAAAGTATTTACTTCTGCTATGGGACTTGAAAGTGGTGTGATTACACCTGAAAGTGAGTTTAATTGTGGAGGATCCCGTGTTGTAGCAGGACGTACCATTAAGTGCTGGAGAAGTCCAAGAAGTCACGGACATCAAACTTTTGTGCAAGGCGTTCAAAACTCCTGTAACCCTGTTTTTATGGATGTAGCAGAGCGATTAGGGGCTAAACAGTTCTATGATTATATGATTAAATTTAGATTTAAGACTAAAACTGGCATTGACCTTCCAGGTGAAGCAACAGGTATTTTGCATGCAGAAAAAAATATAGGACCTGTAGAGTTGGCGACTATGTCTTTTGGACAGTCTTTCCAGATTACACCGGTTCAACTTTTGACTTCTGCATCGGCTATGATTAATGGGGGACATGTCATCACACCCCATCTTGGAAAAGAAATTGTAGATGACAACGGGGAAAGCCTACAAGTTTTTGAATACCCTCAAGGTGAACAGCTTATATCTACTAAGACAAGTGAACAGCTCAAAACAATACTAGAGAGTGTTGTAAGTGAGGGAACAGGTAGTAAA
>JAHLFD010000193.1:0-5373 GCA_018883975.1 Candidatus Niameybacter stercoravium | reverse complement strand
AACCTTTAAAAATTTACTTGGTAAGATGAATGAAGATGCTGAAATTATCACTATTTATTATGGTGAAGAGATTACAGAAGAAATAGCTGCGCAGTATGTAGCCATTGCGGAAGAAGTATTCCCTGATGCAGATGTAGAAGTACATTCAGGTGGTCAACCTGTTTATTACTTTATGATTTCAGCTGAATAATATGAAGGTCTAAGGCTAAAGATAAACTTTAGCCTTTTTTAATAACTTTAATAAAGGAGTGAAGCCATGTTCCTTGAACAATCTATTATGGATTTAAAAGGTGTTGGTGAACAAACCATAAAAAAATTTAATAAATTGGGTCTTTTTACAATACAGGATTTGATAGAGCATTATCCGAAAGAATATGAAGATAGGCGTCAGATTACAAAGATTCAAGAGACAGTTATGGATGAGGAAAATAATATTGTAGCTATTGTTGCATCTAGACCAGAAGTGATGAAAAAGGGCTATAAAGTTATTGTAAAGTTTAGAGTTAAGGATGAGACAGGCAGTATTTATGTGGTGTTTTACGGACAGCCTTATATGAAAAATAACTTTATAGTAGGAGAAACTTATAATTTCTATGGTAAAATCAGAAGACAATATGGCTGTATTGAAATGGAAAGTCCAGAGTATGAAAAAGTAGACAATGGGGTTACACAAAAAGCAAGTAAGATTATTCCTATTTACCCAGCTACGCAAAAGCTTTCACAAAAGGTTATTAGGCAACTCATTGAGCAGGCGTTAAGTTTAGCGTTACCTGAAGTAGAAGATACATTGCCTGCTTATATTAAAGAACTTTATAAACTTAAAAGTAAAAGTTTTGCCTTAACGCATATTCATTTTCCGAAAGATGATGAAGCTTTCTTTGAAGCACGTAAAAGGCTGGTTTTTGAAGAACTTTTCTTACTACAGCTTAGTTTATTTGTGCTTAAATCTGAATTTTTATCAAGAAGTAAAGGAATTAGTAAAAAAGTACCTGAAAGCTTTAAGGCGTTTGTTGAGCATCTTCCTTTTGAATTTACAGGCGCCCAAAAAAGGGTTATGAAAGAGATTGTAAAAGACCTTAAAAGTGACTATGCGGGTAATCGCTTAGTACAAGGGGATGTAGGTTCTGGGAAGACAGTTATAGCAGCAGCCAGTTTATTTATTGTGATTAAGAATAATCAGCAAGGTGCACTTATGGCACCTACTGAAGTACTTGCTAAGCAACACTATGAATTTTTACAGCAAGTCTTTGAACCTTTTAATATAAAAATGGCATTACTAACAGGGTCTACAACAGCAAAAGAAAAAAGAGAGATTTTAGCAAAGCTTAAATCACAAGAACTCGACCTTGTAGTAGGAACTCATGCTCTTATAGAGGATAATGTGGAAATGCCTGCTTTAGGCCTTGTCATTACAGACGAACAACATCGTTTTGGGGTAAGACAACGCCTCAAGCTATCTGAAAAAGGTCAAACGCCAGATGTTATTGTTATGACGGCTACACCTATTCCAAGAACACTAGCACTTATCCTCTATGGAGATATGGATATTTCCATTATTGATGAACTACCTCCGGGAAGACAGCCTATTAAGACAAATGCTGTAGATTCTTCTTATCATGCGAGAATTTATCAGTTTATGGATAAACATATTAGAGAAGGTAGACAGTGTTATGTTATTTGTCCTATGGTAGAAGAAAATGAAAAGCAGGCTGATTTGAAAAGTGTAACAGAGTATACAGCTTATTTAAAAGAACAAGTCTTCCCACATTTTAACATAGGATTACTACATGGTAAGATGAAACCAAAAGAAAAAAATGCGGTAATGGAGGCTTTTGCAAGTGGACAGGTGCATATTCTAGTATCTACAACAGTAGTAGAGGTTGGTGTTAATGTGCCAAATGCTACTGTAATGGTTATTGAAAATGCAGAACGTTTTGGACTTGCTCAGCTTCATCAGCTTAGAGGACGTGTAGGAAGAGGAAAACATCAGTCCTACTGTGTACTTGTGAGTGATTCTAAAAATAAAGTAACAAAGAAACGTCTCAAAATCATGGAGGAGAGTACAGATGGCTTTGTTATTGCAGATACAGATCTAAAGTTAAGAGGACCTGGAGATTTCTTCGGTACCAAACAACATGGTTTACCTGAAATGAAAATAGCCAATCTCTATACAGATGCAAAAGTTCTTAAAGAAGTTCAAAAAGCTGCCAAATCTTTATTAGAGCAAGATAAAGACTTAAGCTTACCAGAGCATCAAGGATTAAAAGTAAAACTCCTGCAAACAATAGAAGGAGAACAGATGCATACAGCTTTATAAAGTGGCAGAAGATGACAATTTATTTAATATAAGGTATAATACCTATGGATAAAAATAAATGGATTAAAGTGATAATCGAAGGAGGTAAGTTTTGCGCGTAATAAGTGGAAAATGCAGAGGAACAAAACTTATAGCACCCGAAGGTTCTAATACAAGACCCACTATTGATCGTATCAAAGAAACACTTTTTAATATGATCAGTTTTGATATACCCGGATGTTTATTTTTAGATTTATTTAGCGGAAGTGGTGGTATTGGTATTGAAGCCTTGAGTCGTGGGGCAAAAAAGGCTGTTATGGTAGAGCATCACCAAGAAGCACTTGCATGTATTCATAAAAATTTAGAAAAAACAAGATTGCAAGATGATGCAAGAGTGTATAATATAGATATATATACAGCATTACAAAAATTAAAACAAAATAATCAAAAATTTGATATTATTTTTATGGACCCTCCTTATCAAATGGAAGGTATTCCTAAAATTTTTGAGTGCATTAAACAATATGAATTATTAAGTGAAGCAGGCTACGTTATACTAGAAAGAGCGACTACAAACAAGTCTTTAAATTTTGAAGGTTATGTACTCATTAAAGAAAAGACTTATAAGACTACGACGTTAAGCTTTTTTGAAAGGATACAAGAAAAGTGAAGATAGGTGTATATCCAGGGAGTTTTGACCCTATAACAAAAGGACATATGGATATTATAGAAAGAGCTGCAAAACTTGTAGATGTTTTATATGTTTCGGTTCTAACTAATCCGCATAAGTCAGGTGGAATGTTTACAAATGAAGAACGTATGGATATGATTGAAAATAGTATAAGTCATTTACCTAATGTTAGGGTTGAAACTTTTTCAGGACTTTTAGTAGATTATGCAAAAGCAAAAGATGCAACAGTTATTGTGAGAGGGTTAAGAGCTGTAACAGATTTTGAATATGAGATGCAGATGGCACAAATTAATAAAAGTTTATTGCCTAATGTAGAAACTATATTTTTAGTAACCAATGCCCAGTATTCTTTTTTAAGTTCAAGTTCAGTAAGAGAGCTTGCTTTATTCCAAGGTAGATTTCATGACCTTGTACCAGAGTATGTAGCAGGTGTACTAGAGAGAAAATTCCAAAGGGAGGGAAAGTAAGTGGAATACACAAAAGAAACAGAAATTATGTCTTTATTAGATCAAATGGAGGAATTGCTTGAAGAGGGGAAAACAAGTTTTATTACAAGTAAAGTCTCCATTGATCGTGATGAATTTTTTGAATATATCAAAGATATTCGTATGAAGCTACCTACAGAGCTTCAACAATCTGTATGGATTGTGGAAGAACGTAATAAAATTTTAGCAGAAGCACAAGGTGAGGCTAAACTTATTATCCAAGAGGCACAAGAAACACTTCAGAAAATGATTGAACAACATGAAATTACTAAATATGCTGAAGATCGCGCACAGATGATTTTAGAAAATGCGCGTAAAGATTCTAGAGAGATCCGTATTGGTGCTATTGAGTATGCTAATGAAACAGTTAAAGTTGTAGAACAACAGCTTAAACTCACTTTAGAATCTATACATAAAGAAGCACAGAACTTCGAAAATTATATTACAAACGAACTACGTATTTTATACGATCATAGACAAGAACTTAAAGAAATGATTCATCCACAACCTGTTATAGAAGAGCGTGAGTAAAAAAGAGCTACAAGGCTGAAAATAGCCCTTGTAGCTCTTTTTTTATTTTAGGAGAGTATAGAAGCAGGTTTTAAAGGTACTTTGTGAGAAGAAAGCATCTTAAATAAAAAGGCTGTAAATACAAGAACCATCACTAAGAGGATATACCATTTTAATGTAAACCCTAAAGCAAGAGATGGATTCCAAAGTGGATAGAGAATAAAGGTTAAAATATAAGCAAGCAAAGATTGAAGAAGTTTTGAGTACATATAGGGCTTTAGAGAAAGGTTGCTACCTTGCAATACATGTTGACTTTGAAAACATACACAGAACCCTCCAAAGGCAATAACGGCAGATAAAAGTGCGAGAAGTGTGGCATTAACAGGTAGTAAACTTGTAAGACGTGCACTTCCGGAGGAAAACTCTAAGCTGCTTAAAAGAAAGCTATGTATAAGAGTAGGGTTTACCCCAAAGAAGTTACCTATAAACTGTGTAAGAGAAGCATAAAGTTCAGAATGTGCAAGGAGATTGCTAATAACAGAGAAAAAGATAATATATCCACCTACATAGACGATGGTATCCATACCGTTTTGTACAGCAGAGGTAAAGGCAGTGGAGAATGACAGGGAAGATGTTCGTGTTGTATGAAGAAGTGGAGTTTGGCTTTTGGGAAGTGTATAAAAACGGCTTAAAAGAAGCATGATAAAGGCTGAGGAAATATGTACAAGTAAAAGAAAGTAACCAAGGTTTGTATCTTGTAACATGAGTGTTCCTACAGTACCTATAATAAAAAGTGGTCCACAATTACAGCTGTAACAAAGACTTTTTTGAGCTTCATCATAAGTCATTTCACCTTCTTCAAGTAGGTTTTTAGCCAGTTTAGCGCCCATAGGATAGCCGCTCATAAGTCCTAGTAGAAAGACTATAAGGCCATTGCCGGGCAGATGGAAAAGTCTTTGGGTAATGGGATCAAGAAACCGACTACATCTAAAGAGTATACCTAAAGAACAAAGAAGGTTAATTAAGATAATAAAAGGAAGCAGAGAAGGTAGAACTTTTTGAAACCATAGTAGGAGGCCGGAGGATGCGCCTTCAATACAAACTTTAGGGCATATAAGCATTAGGAGCATCATGATAAAAACCATACCGGTCATGAATATTTTCCTCATAATAATAACACCTCTTCTTTATAAGATTTGTCTACTGTTACAGTGTATGACAAGCCTAAAAAAAAAATAACAACCTAAAAGGCTGTTATTTTCTAAAGGGTTGATAGGTGAAATCTTTAAAGACTAAATCCGGATCATGGGCTAAAAGGGCATAAAGTTTACTTGCCTTAAGCTCATAGTTTAATAAAGATTGACTAGTAGTATCTAAAATAGACTGTGCTT
>JAHLFD010000192.1:0-7538 GCA_018883975.1 Candidatus Niameybacter stercoravium | reverse complement strand
AACAAACTTCGTTCTTTATAATGATATAAATGAAGGAAGTGGGCAAGACCGTTATGAAGCCATTAAAGCTAAACAAGCTGAAACTGGTGGCATCATGACAGAGGATGAGGCCTTAGAGCTTTTACTTAGTGTACCATCACAAGGTATACGTGTAATTGAAGGTCTTAACGAAGAAATTGAATCAGATACACAATGGTCTTGTGTTTATAATTTAGATGACTTAACAATGCAAATTTGTACAGGCAGAGATAGAGAAAGAATTTATAACTATAAGTTAGAAAAGTAAAATCTAGTGCCTTTATAAAAGAAACTATTACATTATTTAAATGTAATAGTTTCTTTTATAAAGCTATAAATAAAATAATATAAAAACTTGTATATTAAATAGTTTGAAAATCAAAATAGATAGAATAGTTTACAAGTATAAAAGTAACATGGAGGATAGAGTGTGTATGAAAATTAAGCTTATTACAGATTCAGCTTGTGATTTACCATTAGAATACATCCAAAATAATAGTATTGATGTAGCCTTCCTTGAAGTGAATGTAAAGGGAGAATTTATTCAAGATGACTTCGGTCAAACTATGCCACACAAACAGTTTTATGAATTACTTCGTCAAGGCGAACAAACAAGTACTTCACAAGTTAACATTCATACTTTTGAAGAAATTTTTGAGAAACATGTACAAGAAGGATATGCCATTATTTATATAGGCCTTGCATCGGCTTTAAGTGGGACATTTAATAGTGCCATTGTAGCACGTATGAACGTATTAGAAAAGTATCCTGAAGCAGATATTTCTGTAATTGATTCAAAAAGTGCATCTCTAGGTGAAGGTTTACTTGTAACAAAGGCTTGCGAAATGATTAAGACAGGGTGTAGCAAAGAAGAGATTGTAAACTGGGTAGAGGCAAATTGCAGTAAAGTCATTCATGCTATTACCGTAGATGATTTAAACTTTCTTAAAAGAGGTGGTCGTATATCTGCCGCAACAGCAGTGATTGGTGGCATGTTAGGTATTAAGCCAAGTATCAAGTTTGATAGTGAAGGTAAGGTAATACCAGGAGCTAAATTAAAAGGAAATAAAAACGCCCTTAGATATTTAGCGAATCAGGTAGTAGAAAAAGGTGTAGATTTAGAGAACCAAACTATCTTTATCTGTCATGCTGATGTAGAAGCAAATGCACAAATTTTAAAAGAAATGATTCTAGAAAAAGTTGCAGTTAAAGAGATCGTTATCAATTATATTGGTACAGTAATTGGTACACATGGAGGTCCAGGTGCCATGGCTGTTATGTTTTTAGGAACAGAAAGATAGTAGAAGTGGCAAAAAAGCACTCTCATTTTAAAAATGAGAGTGCTTTTTTGTATTTTAAGTAGAAAAAGCAATACATAACGCAATGTGAAATGCTTGACAAAATAAAAATGAGATATTATATTTATTGTTAGTGATATTCATTATCAAAAAGAAAGAGGGACAATAGTATGATGATCAACAAAAGGCTTATAGGTTTATGTGAGGAAAGTAAAAAATTTATTGGCCTTACAGTGCTTATGAATTGGATAGCATTATTATGTAATATTATGATTATCTTATTTGTGGGAGATTTTATTAATAGTATTTTACATAGAGCACCTGTAAAGGGAGTAAGTATTTTTTATTTAATCGTTTTATTAGCAGTGCGTTTTATAAGCAATATCTTATATGGAAAATTTTCAGCACTTGCTTCAGAACATACCAAAACAAAGTTAAGAGAAAGTGTTTATAAAAAGCTTTTAAAGCTTGGAATAGGCTATGGGCAAGTAGGAAGTACAGCTTCACTTGTGCAGGTAATGGTAGAAGGTGTTGAGCAGTTAGAGATTTATTTTGGTAGATATTTACCTCAACTTATTTATGCCCTACTTGCACCTATTACACTTTTTGTAGTAGTGATGACTATTTCATGGAAGGCAGCGGCAGTGCTACTTATTTGTGTACCACTTATACCTGTATCTATTATTGCGATTATGAAATTTGCTAAGCGTATCTTGAAAAAATATTGGAACAGCTATGCCAACCTAGGTGGGACTTTCTTAGAAAACTTACAAGGTCTTACAACACTTAAAGTTTTTGATCAAGATGAACAGTATCATCAGAAAATGAATGAAGAAGCTGAAAATTTTAGAATTATGACTATGAAAGTACTTAGCATGCAGCTTAACTCTATTAATATTATGGATTTAGTGGCTTTTGGAGGTGCAGCGGCAGGAACTATTATTGCGCTCGTACAGTTTTCAAGAGGTGAAATTTTAGTTGGTGATTTACTAGTTATCATCTTGCTTTCAGCAGAGTTTTTCATTCCAATGCGTTTATTAGGTTCTTACTTCCATATTGCTATGAATGGCATGACAGCATCGGATAGAATCTTTAAGGTATTAGACAGTGAAGAGCGTATAGATGGTCAGAAAGAGACTGGATTAAAGGGACATCCAATCGTATTAGAAAATGTAGACTTTAGCTATGAAAAAGGACGACAGATTTTAAAGCAAGTTAATATGGAAATTACACCGGGAGGACTTACAGCTATTGTAGGAGAGAGTGGTAGTGGTAAAAGTACTGTAGCTTCTCTTTTATTAAGAAGTTATGATGTGCAAAAAGGCTGTATTTATTGGGGAGAGAGCAAATTAGTTGATATAAGCTATGCGTCACTCTATAGCCAAATGAACTTAGTTTCAACAAATAGCTATATCTTCAATGGTTCTATAAAAGATAATCTACTTATAGGTAATCCCGAAGCTACAGATCTAGAAATTAAAAATGCTCTAGAGCGTACAAAGCTTATGAAATTTGTGGAAGGACTAGCGCAAGGCATTGATACAGTAGTTGGTGAAGGCGGAGGACTTCTATCAGGAGGTCAAAAACAAAGGTTAGCCTTAGCAAGGGCTATATTAGCTAATAGAGAAGTTATGATCTTCGATGAAGCGACTTCTAATATTGACGTAGAAAGTGAAGAAGCTATTTGGGAAGTTATCTATGAGCTTGCTAAAGAAAAGACTATTATTGTTATTTCACACCGTTTAGCTAATGTAAGAGAGGCTAAGAAGATTTATGTGATGAAAGAAGGACAGGTAGTAGAGCAGGGAACACATGATGAACTTTATGAAGCTAAACAAGTTTATTACAGTATGCTAGAGAAACAAAACGAATTAGAAGCAATTAGGGAGGTGATCTAGTATGAAACGCCGATCAGGTTTAAGCATTATGAAAAGACTGATTCTTGAACTCAGTACGCTAACACCAGTTATGATGATTACCATTACTATGGGTGTACTAGGTTTCTTAGCGGCTATAGCTATTACTGTTTTTGGAGCAGTTGCTATAGGAGCTTTTATAGGAGAAATTACTTTTATAAGTTTTAAGGGGGCTCTTATTGTAATGGGGGTGTGTGCTGTACTAAGAGGGCTTTTAAGATACGTGGAGCAGTTATCAGGTCACTATATTGCCTTTAAAATATTAGCTATATTAAGAGATAAGATTTTTACTGCCCTTAGAAAACTGGCACCTGCTAAGTTAGAGGGGAAAGAAAAAGGAAATCTTATTTCAATGGTAACATCAGATATTGAGCTTTTGGAAGTTTTCTATGCTCACACGATAGCACCAATCTGTATTGCCATTATTACGAACAGCATTATCACCTATATTCTTTTTAGAATACACCCAGCTTTCGGTTTAATCGGTGGTTTATTCTTTATTGCTGTAGGGCTTATTATTCCTTATGCTTCTTCAATCTATGGAAAAGCAGCAGGCGTACGTTATAGACAGACTTTTGCTAAGACCAACAGTTACATACTTGACTCCTTAAGAGGATTAAAAGAGATTTTATTATTTAATAATAGTGAGGCACGTTTAAAGGCTGTTAACCAAAGCTCTGAAGAGTTAAATAAGAGTCAAGCAAAGATTAAAGGGCATGAGGGGCTTGTAAGAGCACTTTCAGATTTAATGGTTATGCTTGCTATTTTAACTATTGTATTTGTAGGAAGTGGGTTATATGAAAGCGGGGCTGTAAACTTTACGCAGTATCTCATTGCTATTGTCATTTTAGCAGCATCATTTGGACCAGTAGTAGCTTTAAGTAATCTATCCAATACACTACTTCAGACTTTTGCTTGTGCAGAAAGGCTTTTTGACTTATTAGATGAAGTACCAGAAGTTCATGAGGTACCAGGTAATCAGCAAATTACAAGTAATGAGATTAGCTACAACCAAGTAGACTTTGAATATCCTAATAGAAGAGGTGTTCTATTAGAAGATGTTTCTATGACTATTAAAAAAGGCGATAAAATTGCCTTAATTGGTGAGAGTGGTATTGGAAAAAGTACCTTCGTTAAATTACTTATGCGCTTCTTTGATGTTACAAGTGGTAATATCCATATTGAAGATAGAAATATTAAAGAAATTCCGACTAAGAGTTTAAGGAAAACTCAGACTTTAGTAAGTCAGGAAACTTACTTGTTTGATGAAACGATTGAACAAAATATTAAACTTGCAAAAGCAAATGCAACGAGAGAAGAAGTTATAGATGCGGCTAAGAAGGCTTCTATCCATGATTTTATTGAGACGCTTCCTGGGGGTTACGACACAAGAGTAGGAGAGCTAGGGGGCAATGTATCTTCAGGTGAAAAACAACGTATTGGGCTTGCAAGAGCATTTCTAAGAGATAGTGAAGTCTTAATTTTAGATGAACCAACAAGCAATCTGGATACTTTAAATGAAGGTGAAATTCTTAAAGCTATTAAAGAAAATAGCCAGAATCAAACCATAGTCCTGATCTCACATAGAAAATCTACAACAGCTATTTGTGAAAAGACATATAAGATTCAAGATAGAAAAATTATATTAGAAGCATAGAAAATATGGGAGGTAACCTATGAAAGGAATCAAGAAGATCGTATATGCTACAATTGGATTTATAAGTCTAATATTAGGAGTAATAGGTGTTATACTTCCCATATTGCCTACTACACCCTTTTTACTACTTACGTCTTTCTGCTTTCTAAGAAGCTCAGAGTGTATTAATGAGTGGTTTAAAGGCACTAAGCTTTACAAAAAGCATTTACAAGATTTTGTAGAAGAAAAAGCCATGACTATGAAGCAAAAAATTACAATATTAGCTTTTTCTGAATCACTTATACTTATACCTTGCATATTAGTAGATAATCTGATGATGCGAATGACACTCGTAACAATTATGATACTTAAGCTTTACTACTTTATGTTTAGAATTAGAACAATTAAAGACTAATTAGGAAAATCCTTGTATAGTAATCAATAGGCTATACAAGGATTTTTTTATGTGAGAGCTTAGGTACCTATAAGAAAAAAAGGCTACTTTACTAAACATAAGTTTGAAATATAAGGATATATGGCTATAATAACTATAAAAGGGTTAATAAAATGGATGAGAGATATAATAACGAATATAAAAGAGAAATGAGAGGAAAAGTTATGAAACAAAAGAAGAATCTACTAGTTATGATGATGTTATGCATGAGTATATTACTGGCAGGATGTGCAAGTCAAAGTAGTAACGGAGCGGCAAATGTGGAAGTACAAGCGCTTCAAAATCATCCTATTGTAACCATGAACATTAAAGATTATGGCACAGTAACCTTAGAGCTTTATCCAGAGAAAGCACCTAATACAGTAAATAACTTTGTTACATTAGCCAATAGTGGCTTTTATGATGGACTTATTTTCCATCGTATTATTGAAGGCTTTATGATCCAAGGTGGAGACCCAGAAGGGGTTGGGACAGGTGGACCAGGCTATAGCATCCCAGGTGAATTTGCATCTAATGGCTATACAGACAATGATTTAAAACATACTAAGGGTGTAATCTCTATGGCAAGAAGTCAATCTCCGGACTCTGCAGGTAGCCAGTTCTTTATTATGTCAGCAGATAGCCCACACTTAGATGATGAGTATGCAGCTTTTGGAGAAGTAACTTCAGGTATTGAGATTATAGAAGCAATTGAAAAAGTAGCAACTAACTCTATGGACAAGCCTTTAGAAGATGTTGTGATAGAAAGTGTTACAGTAGATACAAATGGAGAAACAGTTCCAGAAGTTGTAAAGATGGGACAATAAAATAAAGTGTATAATAGGCGGTAGACCAATTGGTCTACCGTCTTAAGTTATTGAGTAATGAATAAATATAAAGGAGACTACAACATGTATTTAACAGAATTAGAATGGCGAGGTTGGCATTTCTCTATAGAAGAAGATGCACAAATTTTTGGAAAGACTAAGGTGATAGCAGAGCGTGATGATATAGAGGAAATTTTTTATGTAGTAGCGGATTATTTAAGTGAAAAGTTATGCGAGGAGTGGTATGAGCAGTATCTATATGTTTATGGATAAGCTTTAATAGAGCTTAAGTAAGTTTCTCTACAAGTTTAATAAAACGTGGATCTTTGTTAAGTGTATCAAATACACCTTGTGCTGTCATCATATAGTTTAGGCGTTCACATTCATTTACTTCTCCATTATTAGGATACGTATTTTTATCAAATTCACAGAAACTGATAAAAGGAGAAGTATAATGAGAGGAAGAAGGAAGCTCATCATAACATTTAGCATGGTGGAAGGCTTGATTTAAATGTAGTAAACAGCTTTCTGGGTCGTGCTTAGCTAAATAAAGTTCTGCAAGCCTGCGGTAGTTTCTAGCAAGGCTACTATGAAAATAGAGGTAGTTTTCATCAGGAATAATAAGTTGATATAACTTATTAGCACTAAGTACAAAGTCTATTTTTTCATCCACACTTAAATGGGGAATATTCTTTCCTTTAGTAAAACTAAGGTGAATGAGTGTTTGAGCCACGAGGTCAGTCAATTTTAATAAATTAGTTTGTTGTTGCTTAATGCACGCCTCTCCTTCTAATAACTCTTCAAGTAAGCGTTCTTTACAAGAATCGAGAGAAGAAAATTGTTCTATTAATGTGAGGGCTTTATCCTTTTGATTAACAAGTGGATAATACTTACAAAGCATAAGTGTTGCATGAAGTTTTAGGTTTAAATCATTACAGTCAGACAGGATAAGTTCATTAAGTTTAATAGCTTCGTCTAGATAATGGTTATCTACAGCAAACTGATGATTTGCATCTAATCCTTCATAACAGGAGATGAGTGAATCAGCTAGGTCAGATAGAACAATATAATTTCTCGGATATTCTACAAACATTTCTCTGCATAAAGCAATGCATTCTCTTATAGAACCCTTTCTTTTTAAGGCATCATATTGCGTTTTATAATCGGTAAATTTCTGAGTATGTGTATAGGTACTTAAAGAGAATAGCCATCTGTAGAGACGTTAAAAAAGAGAGCAATAGTTGGAATAAGAGTAATATCTGGGTAGCTTAATCCATTCTCCCATTTACTGATAGATTGTGCAGATACATTAAGATAGTCTGCTAGTTTTTCTTGTGTAATAGAATGAGCAATACGTAATTGTTTAATAACTTCACCAATTTTAAGTTGCATTAGGCACCTCGTATTTAT
>JAHLFD010000191.1:0-25432 GCA_018883975.1 Candidatus Niameybacter stercoravium | reverse complement strand
TTTGGTAAAAAGGGGCTTAACTTAAATATTATTTTTACCCCTACAGCCGCTGTTTTAGCGGCTGTTGTTGTAGCCTTTCCACTTATGTACCGTGGGGCGAAGGGGGCTTTTGAACAGGTAGATGAAGAAGTAATTTGGGCAGCTAGGACTCTTGGACTATCAGAGCTTCAAATTTTTATACGTATTCTCATTCCAGAGGCCTTACCAGGTATTTTAGCGGGGCTTATTTTAGCTTTTGCAAGGGCACTAGGAGAGTTCGGGGCTACACTTATGATTGCTGGGAATATTCCAGGTGTAACCCAAACCATGCCCCTAGCTATTTACTTTGCTACAGCAAATGGTAAGGTGGAACTTGCAGCTTTTTGGACAGCTATTATCACCCTTATCTCTTGTATCATGTTAGGATTAATGAATTACTTTAATAGAAGGAGCTAAGAGCATGAGTCTAAAAATCCATGTTGAAAAGGCAGTAGAGGGATTTAACCTCAAAATAGATTTAGAGACAGAAGGTATGGTCACAGGACTTTTAGGCTATTCTGGCTCGGGCAAATCCATCACACTTAAAATGATTGCAGGGATCATTACACCAGATAGGGGGATGATTACCCTTAATGATAGAGTGCTCTTTGATTCCAGGCGTGGGATTAATCTTAAACCACAAGAGCGGAATGTAGGACTTATGTTTCAAAGCTATGCCCTTTTTAATCATATGAGTGTTTATGATAACATTGCCATTGGTATGAAAGGGACTAAGGAAGAAAAGGGGAAACGTATTAGAGATTATCTAAAGTTCTTAGAACTGGAAGGCCTTGAACATAAAAAGCCCAAGGCCCTTTCAGGTGGACAAAAGCAAAGGGTAGCACTGGCTAGAATACTCGCTCAAGAGCCAGACCTTTTAATGCTAGATGAACCTTTTTCTGCGCTAGATAGCCACTTGCGCCAGGCACTAGAGGAGCCATTCCAAAAAGCTTTAGAAGCCTTTAAAGGTAGTGCGTTGTATGTATCTCATAATAAGCAGGAGGTTTATCAATACTGCCAAGAGGTAGCTATTATTTCAGAAGGAAGGGTTATAGAACAAAACAAAGCAGAAATAATCTTTAAAAGGCCTACCACCTTAGCAGGGGCAAGACTTACAGGGCGCTGTAACGTGGCACCTTTAACACCAATAGATGCACAGACAGTAGTAGTGGAAGCTTGGGGGATTAAACTAGAAGGCTTAACTATTTCAGATGATATAGGATATGTAGGCATTAGAGAAAGTGATTTAGTCATCACACCTTATTCAGTTAGCCAAGGCCATGTCAGTGCGCAGGTAGGTAAGGTTATGGCCTTGCCTGATAAGGTTAGGGTAGAATTATACTTAGAAGATGGCTCCAAACTTCTATATAGTTGTAGTAGACGGGAATATGAAGGCATAGAAAAAATACTTGGTGAGCAGAAGGTAGGCGCTATGATAGACACTTCAAAATTATTATTTTTACGAGACTAGTTTAATCTTCTTAGCATAAAAAGAAATGCCTAGTAGCTGATAACTATTAGGCATTTCTAGCGTGAATATTTACTACTTCTCTAATAGTGCTTCATACTCCTTCGGCGTATTAATATTGCGGAGGAGTTTTTCGTTAAAAGGTGTCTCATTTAATGGAATGATTTTAGCACCTGCACGTTTAAGGAGAGCACCAAGGCGGTAGTTTTCATTTTCAATCTGCTCTTTAATAAGAGGAAGCATGGTTTTAGAATAAATACCGCCAAGTGGGTAGAAGCGCCCGTTGGAGTCTGATACCACAATGCAGGAGGTATCAGGTTCAAGCTGACTATAAAGATAGTTAACAAACTCAGCCTCCATAAAAGGCATATCGCAGGCTGTGATAAACACATAGTCAGACGGCACTTTAAGGAGCGAGGAGTAGATACCACCAATAGGACCAATCTCTTTATAGCAGTCTTCTATAAGAGGGTAAGGCAGATGACTATAAAGGGATTTATCATTAACGGAAAGATAGATAGGCCCGCAGGACTTAAGACTTGTAATAATCTGATCTAGAAAGCTTTTCTCGTGAAGCTTTAAAAAGGCTTTATGCTGGCCATTCATACGTTTATTTTGACCACCCATTAAAATAAGAGTAGTTAGATTTGGTATCATAGAAGTATCCTTTCTTCATATAAAATAAAGACTGTTAGAGTTAGTATTACTTTAACAGTCTTTTTATATTTCATTATTTAAGTACTATGTATTAAGCAGCTTCGTTTGTTTTAAAGCTTTTAACAAGCATCATAAAGAAGTTAAATACTACAAAGGCAACGATTGCTGTAGTCACATAAAGTTGTAAACCAGCAATTTGTTTAACCGCATTGCCAAGGGCTTCATTGCCTGCATTAATAAGGAAAGCAGACATTTTATTAGAAGCAACAATACCGATGGCCATTGGGAATGTAAGGCTTGCAAAGCCTGGATGGAAAGTAAAGGAGAAGAATTTTGGTAAGTTAATCACGACATAAAGAAGTGAAACAAAGATAATAGCATATAAACCATAAACCATCCATACATTTGGCTTAGTAATGAAGTTTAAGTAACTTACAAGGCAAAGGCTAGTTGGTGCTAACATAATAGCTTTTGTCATAAAGAGTGGACCTGTTGTAATAGGGCATTTAATCAGCCTTACAACCATTAAAGGAAGTAAAATAACTAAAGCAACAAGACCATAGTAAACGATAAATTTGCCAATAGCAGGTTCATTCATAGGAACCCCTACTACAGTAGAAACCATAATACCATTAAATGTTACGAACCAACTTGGTACAAAAGTATCTTTATTAAAGCCTTTAATAACATTTCTATAAATAAACACGATTAAGTGGATAGCATGAAGCCAAAGTCCTAAAGCCCACATAGCTTTACCTATAACGGGATTAAAGTCAAATACGTAGCTTCCTAGAATCATAGTAATCATGGTAAATCCAGCGTATAAGCTAGCAGGTACAGTGTTAGAGTATTCTGCTTTAACTGTTTTAAAGTGGAAGATCATTTTACCTACATAGCATAGCATAACAATGGCGCAGGCCCACATGGTTAAATGGCGAATCCAGGTGAAGCCAAGTGGCAACCACATATTTGAAAGTGTGGCTGTGCCAACAAGTGTTGGCAAAATAGGAACAGGTAAGTTAGCAAGTTTAGCTTTAAGCGATTTTTGAGGCATAATAGTCTCCTTAGTAAGTATGTTTTGTATATGTGAATTCAAAGTTCTTAGTAACGTTAAAGAAATCTGAGTAGTCGATTTTAAAGAGTGGCTTTTTCACTTTAGAAACATCAATTTTATTTCTAATAAGCTGTGTTAAAACACCTGAATAAGCTAAGTCTCCTTGGAGGATGGCACCATAGATTTTGCCGTCTTTGTGAACGATTTTCTTATAGTTGCCTTTGTCATCTTCTTCTATTTCAATGTTATAGTCTTCAGGGTTTTCTGGCTGAGCCAGACCAAGTGACATAGTAGGGATATTTAAGAAGTTCATAGTAGACTTACTTGCGAAGAAGTCTGTCATTTCTTTAGTTTGCCCTGCCATATTGCTTGCAGCGACAATCCCTTCTTTAACAGCTACAGGCCAAATTGGGTTACGGCCAGTTACATCGCCAGCCCCATAAACATCTGGGTGAGAAGTTTGGCCAAGTGGGTCAATCACAAGACCAAAGCGGTCCACTTCAATGCCGCTACCTTCTAAGAATTCTACATTAGCACGTACCCCAGAAGCTACAATGAGAAGGTCACAAGGGATGACTTCATCATTACTTAGTTTAATAGCAGTAATGTCGTTGTTTTCATCTAAGATAAGTTCTTTTGCACCTACGCTATAAAGCTGCTTAACGCCTTCTTTAGCAAAGGCCTTTTCATAGCTACTTGCAGCCTTGTGGTCAAGTTGTATAGAAAGCATACGGTCACGCATTTCAACGATTGTAATAGATTTGCCTAAGTGGAGAAGGCCACTTGCTGCATCAATTCCTACAAGACCAGCGCCCATAATCACTACGTTGTTTGCTGTTTTAGCTCTTTCCATAATAGCTTCACATTCATCAAGGTCATGGAAGCCAATAGCATTATGAGCCTCTTTAAGACCTGGGATAGGTGGGAAGAAAACGTGAGAGCCTGTAGCAATAAGAAGTTTATCAAAAGTTACTTCTTTGCCAGTAGAAGTTGTTACTGTTTTATTTGCAGTATCTACTTTTACAGCAGCCTCACCTTTTAACCAGTTAATACGGTTTGCTTCTATAAAATCAGCTGGTACAAATTGAAGTTTATTAAGGTCACGAATCCCTTCAATATAGTGATGTAAAATACATCTTGAGTAAATATGCTCATCTGTTGAGATTAAAGTAATCTCAGCAGATGCATCAAGTTCACGTAGTCTTCTTGCACCGCTTATACCAGCAGCAGAAGCACCAAGTACAACATATTTCATTTTCTTATACCTCCCCTAAAGTAATAGCTTGCATTGGACACTTATCAACGCACATAGGCCCATCTTGGCGGTGAGCGCACATATTACATTTCATAATTTCTTGTTGTTTAAGGGAGTCACTTTTAAGTACCCCATATGGACAAGCCATAATACACATATAGCAGCTTGCACATTGCTCTTTATCATATTCTACAAGACCAGTTTCAGGGTTTTTATGCATAGCACCTGTCATACATGTAAAGACGCATTCAGGCTCCTCACAGTGACGACAGAAAATCGGTGCATATTTATTTTCACTATCGATGACAATACGGTTTCTAGGGTCTAAGCTGTCATTGCTAACCATACAAGCTGTTACACAAGTCAGGCAGCCGACACATTTAGAACGGTCGATTTTTATTCTTTTCATCTTAACATTCTCCTACAATTTTATAGATGTTAATTGGTGTGGTTTTATATGATGGTTCTTTTGAGAACGGGTCATAAAGAGATGGTGTTAAGTTATTCGTTTCAATGTAATGCATTGGTGCATAAAGTTGGTTAACCGTTACATTTTCGGTAATTCTTGCAGCAAATCTAGAAGTGCGGCCATTAATAGAAGCGACTTCAAAGATTTCATTTTCCTCAATACCTTTCTCTTTTGCAAGTTCAGGATGAATGTAAATATAAGCCTGCGCCGCATAAGCATCTTCAGCTACGCCAATTTCTCTAGAACGTACTTGTGTATGCCACTGACCTACTGTGTCACGACCTGTATTTAAGATATATGGGAACTGGGCTGTTGTAGGAAGTGGGTTGTCCATAATCTTATCAAACATGAATTTAGCTTTTTTAGAAGGTGTGTAGTAGTTACCATCTTCAAAGAGACGACGTTCATCTTCTTCTAAAGTTTCACCTTCTCTAAATGGCCACTGAATACCAGCGCTGCCTTCAAGTGCCTTATAAGTTACGCCTGTAATATCGCAAGGCATACCTTTTGAACATTTTTTCATAAGTTCAAAAATAGCTTCTGGTGTTTGCCAAAGGTCAAGTAAGCTGCCCATTCCAAGTGCCTTACCTACACCAAGGAATACTTCAAGATCTGTTTTTTCATGTTCAGCTTTAGAAAGGACAGGACGCATTGCAGAAAGACGTCTTTCTGTATTGATATAAGTTCCTGTTTTCTTAAGGCCTGATACAACAGGGAAGAATACGCCTGCATCTTGAGAAGTATGTGTATCGTCATAAATATCTTGAACGATGAAGAGCTCAAGTTTTTCAAGGGCTTCTTGGAAAGTGGTATTGTTAGTCCAAGAATGGCGAGGGTTTGTTGAAACAATCCATAAAGCTTTAATTTCGCCGCTGTTAATTTTCTCAATAATCGCGTTGTAAGGGAGAGTTGGTTTATTAATAAGCTGTTCATCTGTAATTTGAAGCGCTTCGCATACAGCCTTGCGTCTTACCAGGTTGTCATAGTCGCCACCACCGTAAAGGCCTGCTGTATTACTAAATACACGAGAGCCCATAGCATTACATTGTCCAGTAATAGAGTTAGCCCCTGTTCCTGGGCGACCCATATTGCCTGTCATAAGGGCAAGGTTAATGATAGATTGAGCTGTTCTTACTGCTTCGTAGCCTTGGTTAACACCCATTGTCCACCAGAAGGATACACGTTCACCTGTATGAATAAGCTCAGCCATTTCATAGAGTGATTCTATAGATAAGCCAGTCTCTTTAGCAACCACATCAGGTGTATACTCAGCTACAAGGTCTTTAAAGCCTTGGAAGTTCTCTGTATGAGCCTCAATATAGTTATGGTCTAGGTAATCTTTTTCGATCAGAATGTGAGCTAGTCCATAGAAGAGGTAAATATCTGTTTTACCATTTAAAGCATAGTGGTAATCTGACCTTTGTGCTGTTTCCGAACGTCTTGGGTCAATAACGATTACTTTTTTATTTGGATTATTACGGATACGGCTCCAAATAATTGGATGTGTAACAATCGGGTTAGCTCCAATTAAGAAAATGGTATCTGAAAGTTCAAAGTCATTTAAAGTATAAGGTGGTGCATCAAAACCAAAGCTTTGTTTATGGGCCACTACAGAAGTTGCCATACATAGTCTTGTATTCCCATCTACATGACCTCTTAGAAAGTTACGCATAACATGAGAAAAGAGTGCCATTTCCTCTAAAGGAAGCTGGCCTGTACTAATAGCAGCAATGCTGTCACCACCATAAGTTTCTTTGATTTCAAGAAGCTTTTTAGCAACGTAATCATAAGCTTCTTCCCATGTTGTTTCTTGCATTTCACCTTTTATGCCGCGAATTTTTGGAAGAGGTGAAGGTTTGAATTTAGTGTTTTGTTTATCAAGTGAAATGCCTTTAATACAAGAAAACCCCTTGTTTACAGGGTAGTGTGGTGTAGGTATCACTTTTACGATCTGTTCATTCTCTACATAGAAGTCAAGATTACAAGCTAAAGAACATACATTGCATGTAGATTGTACTTTTTTCATGGAGAACCTCCCTTTTGATAATTAATTAACGATACCTTGAGTATACTTGCTTATAAATAAAATCACCGTGACCAATCTCACGGTGATTTAAAAAATGTAGAAAGAGCACTAGGGTTAGGGATAAATATATACTTGTGTTCATAAATAATAAGCTCTTTTTCAACCAAAATTTTGAGCGCCCTCGACACTGTTTCACGATAAGAACCTAGAAGATCCGCAAGAGAAGTAATGGTGATAGGGAAGTTAATCATGGTTCCCTTTTCATGAGGCACACCGTAGTCTTGAGCAAGCTTCCAAAGTTTAGCAGCAAGTTTCTTCTCAATCTTAATGATGGAGGTAGAGTTCTTAATCTGACGGTATAAACGTCTAATGCGTTTACTAAGATGATTTGTAAAGTTTTGTATAAGCCTAAAATCCTGCTGAAAGAGACGGATAAGGTCTGCACGGTAAAATACAAGGACCTTACAATCTTCATGAATTTTGCAGCTAATAGAGGCGGGGATAGGATCAAAAAGTGTTTCGTTAAGTAAAGTATCTTTGCCTAGTATAAAAATAGTTTTTTGTTGGCCATTAGAATTGGTTTTATAAAGAGAAACGGTCCCTGATAATATAATGTAAAAGCAGCATAGTTCATCCTTTTCCCTAAAAAGGTGCTCACCACTTTTATAAGTTTCAACACGTCCTATATCCATAAGGGCAGCATAAGTAGAGGACTGTAATCCCTGAAATAAACTAAGTTTTTGTAAAGTTTCTTGTGTAATAGATGCCATAAATATCCTACCTTCTGTTTAGAATCTCGATATTTTAACATGATTTAAGGTATTTAATCTAGTCTAATTCTTATTATATGACCCCATCATAAAATTTAAGCGTAAACGTGATAAACATCACATTTCTTTTTTTCAATCTCTACTATACTGACAGAAGACATCGTGTTAACGAATTAACGAGAATAAAATTAAAAGAATGGAGTGTAAAGAATGGGATATAGAACAAGTACAGCACACTTAGATAGCATTTTAAGAGAGCTTTCAAAAGAATACAGCATCTATGCACCTAAGACCTTTGTAGGAGAAGGCACATACTCAGATACAGACCGTGTACGTTATGGGACTGTAGAATCATTAGGGGAGATCAATTTTGAGGTAAAATCAGAGTTCTCTTATAAAGAGATTTTAACACCTATTTCTGAGACACTCTTTTATTTTACTGAAGATGAAGTGAAGGTAGCAGATGGACCTAAAAAAGGTGCCATTGTTTTTGTGCGTAGCTGTGACCTTCATGCTGTAAAACGTATGGATGATATTTATCTTAAAAATGGATTTGAAGATTTTTACTATAAAAGAATAAGAGAAAAAACAAAGTTCATCTTAATGGGATGCTCCCAGTCTTTTGACAGCTGTTTCTGCGTAGATATGGGAACGAATAAGTCAGATCACTATGATGCTTATATTAAAGTAGATGGGGATAGTGCACTTATAGATGGAGAATTTGAAGCCCTTATTACGCGCCTTGAAGAAGTAGCGGAAGTAACTGTAAAACCTGACTTTGTAACAGAGAATAAAACACACGTAAACATTCCAGAGAATCTTTCTTTAGACATTATGGATAGTACTATGTGGAATGAATACAATGAACGCTGTATTGCTTGTGGAAGATGTAACTTTGTATGTCCAACTTGTACATGCTTTACTATGCAGGATGTATTTTATGAAGGGTCTGACCGTAAACAGGCAGGGGAGCGCCGCAGAGTATGGGCTTCTTGCCAAGTGAACGGCTATACAGATATGGCAGGTGGTCATAGCTTTAGAGGTGATAAAGGTCAGCGTATGCGCTTTAAAGTCCTTCACAAAGTATATGATTACAAAAAACGTTTTGGCTACAACATGTGTGTAGGCTGTGGACGTTGTGATGATATTTGTCCAGAATACATTTCATTTTCTGCTTGTATCAATAAATTATCAGATGGCATGAAGGAGATTGAGGGCTAATGAAAAACGAATATATTCCTTTCTTATCAGAAATTAAAGAAGTTATCCAGCATACAGCTATTGAATATACATTCCGTATGGCATTTGAAGGTGATGTAAAGCCTGGCCAATTTTTTGAAGTTTCTCTTCCTAAGTATGGGGAAGCACCTATCTCTGTAAGTGGTATCGGAGAAGGTACGATTGACCTTACTATTCGTAAAGTAGGGAAAGTAACAGGAGAAATCTTTGAGAAGTATGTTGGTGATAAGTTGTTCTTAAGAGGACCTTATGGAAATGGCTTTGAGCTAGACAACTACAGAGGGCATGAAGTAGTCGTTGTGGCAGGTGGAACAGGTCTTTCACCAGTAAGAGGTATTATAGAGCACTTTGCAAAGCACAAAGAAGAATGTAAAGGGCTTACACTTATTACAGGATTTAAAACACCAGATGATGTACTCTTTAAAGATGACCTTAAAGCTTGGGCAGAAGCTGCAAAGATTACAGTGACAGTAGACCAGGCACCAGAAGGTTATGAGGGCCCTACAGGTCTTGTAACAAAATATATCCCAGACCTTGAGATTAAGGATATGGAAAATGTACAGGTTGTTGTTGTAGGTCCACCTATTATGATGAAATTCACAGTAGCAGAGTTCTTAAAACGTGGCATTAAAGAAGAGAATATCTGGATTTCTCAGGAACGTAAAATGTGCTGCGGTATTGGTAAATGTGGTCACTGTAAAATTGGCGATACTTACATCTGCCTAGAAGGACCAGTATTTAACTATACACAAGGGAAACTATTAAGAGACTAGGAGGGGTTAAGTGATGGATATCAATACAAAGAAACTGAAAAAGAACGCTTTTAGGGTAACTAAAGTAAGAGGGATCACTGCTTCTCGTGTACGTGTTCCAGGTGGTCTTATTAATGCTGAGTACCTTGGTAAAATCCAAGAGATTGCAGAAAAATACGGTAATGGCCAAGTGCATATTACCATTAGACAAGGTTTTGAGATTTTAGGTATTAAGTTTGAAGATATGGATAAAGTGAATGAAATGCTTCAGCCTATTATTGAAGGACTTGGTATTAATCAAGAAGTACCAGGTAAAGGGTACACTTCAGCAGGTACACGTAATGTATCAGCATGTATTGGGAATAAAGTGTGTCCATTTGCAAATTATAATACAACAGACTTTGCTAAAAAAATTGAGAAGGCTATTTTCCCAAATGACCTTCACTTTAAAATTGCTTTAACAGGCTGCCAAAATGACTGTATTAAAGCCAGAATGCAAGACTTTGGTATTATTGGTATGACAATGCCTCAGTATGATGCTACAAGATGTGTATCTTGTGGAGCATGTGTAAAAGGGTGCAAAGGCCGTTCTGTAGGCTGCTTATCAGCTAAAAATTATAGAGTAGAACGCCAAGCAGATAAATGCGTAGGCTGTGGTGTATGTATTAATGCCTGCCCAACAGGTGCTTGGACAAGAAGTCAGAAGAAATACTACAGACTTGCCATTATGGGAAGAACAGGTAAGACTAATCCAAGACTTGCTGAAGACTTCATTGTATGGGCAGATGAAGAGAGCATTATTAAAATTATCTTAAATACTTATAAATACGTAACAGAGTATATTGATAGAAATGCACCAGGTGGCAAAGAGCATATCGGTTATATTGTGGACCGTACAGGCTTTATGGAATTCAAAAAATGGGCTTTAGAAGGCGTAGAACTTCCTGAAGAAGCTGTTGTGAAGAATAATGTATATTGGAGCGGGATTCAATATTAAATAGAGGGAAGAGCCATAGAGGCTACTCTTCCAGCTTCTATTTCAAGAACACTAAGCCTCTCTAAGTTCAATAAACTCATGAACGCTCGAAACTCGCTTACGCTTACCCATACGGGCACACAGCAAACATCTCGCTAAATGCCATGAGTTCATTTTCACTAAGAGAGGCTAAGTAACCCTTCAAAGGAAGCCTACAGAGTATCCTCTATGGCTTTAGGGGGCCACTGAGAGTAAGAAATATTAGAAAGAGATCTATATTTTATAACGTAAAAGGGTTTTGGTTGCAGGGAAAAAGGAGTTGGAGTGGAATATTTTACGGACTCTGTCTACAGAGTATCCCACCTAGCTTTAGGCGGTGCGAAATATAGAGGAATATTGGAGAAGAGGCTGCGAGTGCAGCCTCTTTTTTGTGTCTAGGAAGGGGTTATTCGGACAATAGAATAGCTATTTTATTGAATTAGTTTGTCCCGAAATAATATCAATGCGATTAGTCCAGACATACCCTTTAAATCCCTTTGGTATAGCTTCTAAGGATTCCATTGAATCAAAACCTTCAGACCATTGGCCATTACCATCCACAATAACTACTCTCGTGTTTACTGATTCCATCCGCTGTATAAATTTATGAGGCCAACCCCAAAATAACTTTGCAAATTTGATAGGGATATGAATTTCTGTATTATGCATTTCTTTAGGTATATATCCAGTCCAACCTAATGCTATGTATTTTAGAGATGTATTCTTTAGTAATTTCATAGAAAGTATACGGATATCTGAACTTTGTTCTCTTAAATACATCATCCCATCATGTCCTCCATAAACAGTTATTTGGGACAGCCTTTGAGGTGACATGCACTGTAAATATGTCCATAATATTTTCGCAGTTTCTAGGTCCCCATTTTGAAGATGAATGAGCAACTCATTGTCAGGAAATGTCTCTAAGACTTCTTTTAATTCTGGCATCTTTCCAATTCCTTTTCCTCTAAAAGGAAAAGTGGTTCCATTGTCTGCTGTATATCCATACCCTATATCTAATTGCCTTAATTCATCCATAGTATAATCACTTACTTTTCCTGTGCCATCTGTCCTCATTGCTAAATCATAATCGTGAAATACTGCTAGCTGACTATCTTTCGTGCGTTGTACATCTAGTTCCACAACATCTGCACCATAGTCAAATGCTACTTGCATAGAATCGAGTGTATTCTCCAGATATTCATGTTCTGGCTCATAAATAACTTCTGCTGTATTTGTATCCCATTCTACTTTTGAAATATCAAAAGTCTGTGCTAAACCTCTATGTGCTAATAACTTATAGTCCTCATTTTTATCAACAAATAGACTAGTGTTATTTAACCATAAAAATAATATGAAACAACTTATTCCAGCTAAGATAACATATTTTTTCTTTAACTTTCTCATATTCACCTCACAATAATTTTAATCAAACAAATAACTATTTGTTTGGTTAAAATAATACTGACTATCTTACTTTTTCTTTAAATTCATTCCTACTAGCAATCCTGTCCACATTCCAAAACAAATCCCATAAATTAAAGCCTGAGAACCAAACTTATACATAAATGCAGAACCAATAGCTGCCCCAAAACATATGCCAAGGCTCATGCCGTCTGACATGTAAGTTTCTTCTTCACTTTCTTGCTTCTTATCAACAACCTTTTCTGCTTTTGATACAGAACCTTTTTTCTTTAAATTTTTCGTTAGAAGTAACATTACGATCGCTAGGGTAATTCCTATTATAACCCATGGTAATGCTGCATAAATAAAATCTTTCATTTTCATTTCTCCCATAAGATATCTATTTGCTGAATTGAGTATATCATATTTATATGGGGCTATACTCAATTTTTTCTAACAGAGCCTAAATATAAAAGTATTCATAAGGGTGAGTAATGAGTGGTAATAGGAAAAAAGTAGTAGCATCTATAGATAAAAGATGCTACTACTTTTTGTTTATAGACTTGGTTTGAAACGGCGTTCTAGATTTGCTGGGATGCTTTCAGTCCAGATTGGCTTCATAGAGAAGGCAAAGTGGATTTCTTTTTCGTTAAAGGCATATTTTTCAGCTAATCTAGGACCGCAGCTATTAGAGCCGATACCTGTTTGGCGGTAGTCGATATGGACAATGGTTTCTTTGCGAGGTTTAAGAAGGTGTGCCATAGGTGTATCAGAAAGGTCATGAGCTGTATAGTGAAGTGCGCTAAAGTTAAATTCTGAATCACCTTTGAAGATAAGGCCAACGCCTCTTTGATTTTGAACAAGTGCCCATTTGACATGAGTATGATTACCGCATTCTTGTGGTTTAATATAAGGTTCATAAAGGTCATTTACTGTTGTATGGAACAGTCCCATATAAGAGCTTCTACATAAGTCTATATAGTTTTCATTTGGTCCCATACCAAAGTAAGTAACTTGTTCATTACCTTGTGGCATATGAAGTTCTAATCCAAAGCGTGGAAGGACATCAAGGTTGTCGCGAACCTGAGCATCCATATCTACCTTAATTTCGCCATTTGCCCAAACGGTATAAGTTGTAACGCCTTCAAGAAGTGGGCGTACAGATGGGCCACCTAGAGCGTAGCGTACTTCAAGTTTTACAAAGTGAGGAGTCTGCTCAGTGATGTTAGCTTGGTAGATATGAGGGGTACTACAATGCATCATTTGTCCACGCCATGTGTGGTAAATGTTACGGTCATTATCTGTAGGTGCACGCCAAACACTTATTTGTGGGCAAGCTGCTAGAAGCTCTACGTCATTTGAAGTTAAGCTTTCAAATGAGCCAGTGAAGGTATTAAAGATATATTTAAAATCTTCACCTATAAGTGTAATATGCTGAGCGTTTTGTACGTATTCTAGTGTGCTTACTACAGGAATAGAAATTTTAGGTGCCACTGCTAGTTCAAACTGAGCAAAAGCTACTTCATAGCCACGACCAGCCCAAAGTGTAGTTGTTTTTTGTACAAAGGAGAGATTCAGGTAGTAATCCCCATCTTTTGCTACAGGATGTGTATAACCAAGGGTTACATCTGCTGTAGTGTGTGGATAAATGGTAAGGTCACTTAGAGTACCTGATTCAATTTCTATACCATCCTTAGTCACAGTCCATTCTAATGCTAGATGGCTAAGGTCTAAGAAGTCATAGCGGTTTGTAAGTGTAAGGGTACCAGTAGATAAGTCTTTTGCATCTACTTGTACAGGCTGGATAACGTATTTGTAGTCTTTAAGACCTGTATGTGGCACGCGGTCAGGGCTTACTAAACCATCTACGCAGAAGTTGCCATCATGAGGGAATTCACCAAAGTACCCGCCATAGACGAAGAAGTCTTTGCCATTTTCATCAGTTTGACGCACAGAGTGGTCACACCATTCCCAGACACAGCCGCCGATAAGGCGAGGGTATTTATAGAATAAATCCCAGTAGTCTTTTAAATCACCAGGGCCTACACCCATAGCATGGCTGTACTCACATTGGAAGAATGGTCTCATATCCTCTGTTTCCTGACCTTGTTTTTCACAATCTTCAACAGAGTCATACATATGGCTTACCACGTCTACACAAGGATGCGCCCTGCCATCTACTAGGCCATTAAAACCAGTTCCTTCATAGTGGATAAGACGGCTGTCATCGCGCCCTTTTGCCCAAGTAGCCATAGCTACATGATTTTCACCCATAAAGGATTCATTTCCAAGTGACCACATGATGACACATGGATGGTTTTTATCACGTTCTACCATACGTACCATACGGTCTACATAGGCATCTTTCCAAACTGGGTCATTGGTTAAAATATTGCAGTCAGAAGCGGCATAAGTACCATGTGTTTCAAGGTCTGCTTCATCTACTACATAGAATCCATATTCATTACAAAATCTTAAAAATTCTGGTGTATTAGGGTAGTGAGAAGTTCTAATAGTATTGACATTATGACGTTTCATAATCATAAGGTCTTCTATCATATGGTTTACTGGTGTATAGTGCCCTAGGTCTGGGTGAGAGTCATGACGATTGACACCTTTAAGTTTTACAGGTGTACCATTAATTAAGAGTGCACCGTTAGAAGCTACTTCTAATTTTCTAAAGCCAATTTGAATCGGAATATATTCATCCTGATGATGAAGGACTAAGGTATAAAGTACAGGTGTTTCAGCAGTCCATTTCATAACATTTGGAACTTCAAAGGTAAAGTCAGTATGAGAAACCGTTTGGGTCATAAGAAGCTGACCTTTTGCATCAAATAAAGAAGCTTCAAATTCAGATGGATCTTCCCCATTAAAGTCTACATTTACCTTTAATACACCGTTTGTATATGTTTCATCTAATGTAGGCCTTGCATAAATATCACGAATAGCATGAGGCGTTCTAGCAAGAAGGTAAACATCTCTAAAGATACCTGATAAACGGTAGAAGTCTTGGTCTTCAAGATAGCTACCATCACACCATTTGAGTACTTTAACAGCAAGTTTATTCGTGCCTTTTACAAGGGCATCACTTAAATCAAACTCTGCTGGAATGTGTGTGCCTTGGCTATAGCCTATATATGTACCATTTAACCAAATATAGAAGCAGGCATTTACCCCTTCAAAGTTAATAGATACTTCTTTGTTAGCCCAGTTTTCAGGTAGTGTGAACTCTTTAATATAAAGGCCTGCAGGGTTTTCGTTAGGAACATAAGGTGGATTAACAGGGAAAGGATAATTTACATTTGTATAATGTGGTTTATCATAACCATGCATTTGCCAGTTAGAAGGAACAGGGATAGATGTCCAAGAAGAGCTATCAAAATCTAAAGTGTGGAAGTTATCTGGTGCATCAATATACTTATCGTAGTAACTAAACTGCCAAGTTCCGTTAAGGAGTTTGTAGTAAGGAGACATGCCTTTGTGGTGCATAAGAGCAGTCTTGGTTGTTGCAAAAGGAATGTAATAAGCACGAGCTGGTTTACGATTTACTTGTACAATAGCTGGGTTTTGCCATTCTGGCTGAATAGTAGATTGAGGGTACATAGTCGACTCCTTTTTATACAAAATAATAATTTGATATATAAGAATATTAATCTATAATTGAATTATATGTAGTGTTAAAATATAAGTAAATCTAAAGATATTGCGAATGATATAAAAATATTGAACGGAGGAGAGGATGTGGAGAAGCAAGTATTATTTCCCATTCTAACTAAAGATGTAGAGAGCCTTCCTTGCTTTGTAACGGGGATAGGTATGTATTATGAGGAGAATGGTGTAGATAGGGAAAATGGGTATTCTGACTATCAATGGACGTACTGTTTAGAGGGAGAGGGGATACTTAAAATTAATGGGCAGGTTTATACCATTAAACCCGGTATGGCTTTTTTCTTTAGAAAAGATATTCCTCATGTTTATGAGCCGACTATTAAACCTTGGAAAACAGAATGGATTACTTTTAATGGAATGCAGATAGAAAGCATTTTAAATTATATGGGGATAGGTGGTGCATTAGTTCTAAATATTGAGTGGATGACAGAAATGAGACAACGGATAAAAGAAATCTTTTATACCCTTAATGTACCACCAGATAGACATGAGAGGACCATTATAGGTTCAGGACAACTTTATAATTTCCTTATTTTTATGGATCAGAATAGAAAAGCTTGTCAAAATGAGAATCAAATTTATGAAAGACTTAGGCCTGTGATCAGCTATATGGATACCTATTATGCCCAAGATATTACGTTAGAAGATTTAGCAAATCAAATTGGGGTGACGAAATACTATTTATGTAGACTTTTTAAAGAGGCGTATGAGCATAAACCTATTGATTATCTGAATAAGATTAGAATTAAAAAAGCTAAAGAGTACCTAGTTATGCAGGAGCAGGTGAAGATCAAAGAGATCGGAGAGGCCGTAGGTTTTAATGATTCAAGCTACTTTTGCTCTAAGTTTAAGGAGTATGAAGGCTGCTCACCGCTAGAGTTTAAGCGTAAATACATTTAGAGAAAACGAGTAGATACTCGTTCACAAGGAAAGGGCGTGGGCAAAGCTTTAATAGATTACTGTAAAGCGTATTATAAGGTATTAGAGTTAGCTGTTTATGTAGAAAATCAAAGGGCTGTAGATTTTTATAAAAAACAAGGTTTTAGTGTAATAGCAGAGCAAGAAAATGAAGATTCTAAAGCAAGGGAGTATGTGATGAGATGGGAGAAAGTATTGTCATTTTAGTAATCTGCCTTATATGTGCGGTTATTTTTTTAGGCATAGGTCTATATGCTTTAAAAACAAAAACACCTATACATTTTTGGGCAGGTACAGTTGTAAAAAGTGAAGAAATTACAGATATTAAAGCTTATAACAGGGCCAATGCAATCATGTGGCTCGTATATGGAAGCCTTTATATTGTAGCTGGGATATTGGGATTTTGGAGTATCACTTTAGCAAGTATTTTAATTGGGCTAAGTTGCCTGCCAGGGCTTATTATTTTAATACTTGTGAATAGAAGAATTGAAAAGAAGTATGGCATTAAAGGTTAGTTTAAAGTAAATTGTATAGAAGTTAATAGAAAGCTGGAGGAGTCTATACCTATGAAAAATATATACTACTATGATACAGCTATAGGGAAGATTGGCATTGCTGAAGAAGAGGGATGGATTACTGATGTCATCCTAGAGGCAGACAATTTCCAGGAAGAATGTATACAAGAAGAGACTGAGCTTCTGCAAAAAGCAGCAGAAGAGCTGAGAGAGTATGTAGAAGGTAGTAGAAAGACTTTTGATTTACCCTTAAGGCCACAAGGAACACCTTTTAGACAGCAGGTGTGGAAGGCTCTTTGCACGATTCCTTATGGTGAAACGAGAAGCTATAAGGACATTGCACATGCTGTAGGTAATGAAAAAGCATGCAGAGCAGTAGGGGGTGCTAATAACAAAAACCCTATCCCTATTTTTATACCTTGCCATAGAGTCATTGGAGCAGATGGCAAGCTTGTAGGATATGGTGGAGGCCTTGAAATGAAAATAAAATTATTAGAATTAGAAAAGAGATAAACTGTAAAAAAGTTTATCTCTTTTTTATTGGAAGCTCATAAAAACAATAAAAATATATTGTTTTTCAATAAAAATATATTGAAAATAGAATTTGATAGTTATATAATCACCTTGAGGTGATAAAATGGAAAAGAATTTATTAAGCAAATTTTTGTATGGTTTATGTATAGCAGGATTAATTGTATTAACAGGTGTTATTATTGGATTGCCTTGGATTGTACCAGGGGTATTAAAGCGTACGACTTTCTATGGTGTGCAGCATTATAAATCTTTTATGATTCTACTCTATGGGTCAGGTATACCAGCGTGGATGGTTTTATGGTACACAAAGGGATTAGCAAGAAACATTATGGTACGTGAACCTTTTTCTATAAGCAGTCAAAAGCATTTAAAAGGCATTAGTGTATGCGCAGGTATTATTTTCGTAGCGTATGTAGTGGCAGCCGTTGTTATTGGACCAAGTATAAGTATACTTATTATTGCAATTGGAGCTTTTATGGTTACACTTATCGGTGCTATTTTATATAAACTTGTACAGATTGCCATTGAAATTCAAGAAGAGAATGAACTTACAATATAGAAGAGGTGATTGAAATGGCTATTATCGTTAATTTAGATGTAATGTTGGCAAAGCGAAAAATGAGTATGAATGAACTCTCAGAACGTGTGGGGATTACCCTTGCTAACTTATCTATTCTTAAGAATAACAAGGGCAAAGCAGTAAGATTTTCTACGCTAGATGCCATTTGTAAAGTATTAGATTGTCAACCTGGAGACTTACTTGAATACAGACCTGATGAAGAGTAGAGAGAAAAGGAGAAGGGATTTATGGGATATAAAGATGAGAGAATGAGAATAGGCATTACCATTATTCTCACATGTTTAATAGTAGAACTTTTAGTATTTGGAGGATTTGGGATAGCTGTACCTATTGTGGTTGTAGCTTTTTATATAGGGGTTATCTTTCTATATAAGCCCAAAGGGTCAGTGAGTAGCATTTTTAAAGATAGACTTTTTATTCCTATAATATTATTAGCCCTAAGCTTTAGTATATTTTCAAATGAACTATTAAAATTCTTGAACTGTGTTTTCTTAGCAGCTCTTATGGTATTACAGCTTGGAGGACTTTTTGAGCGTAATACTTATGAACGCTACTGCGTAAAATGGTTTTGGCATGCGGGTATGCTAGCTATAACTATGCCTTTCCAAAACTGGGGGATAGGGCTTAAGTCTATAAAGCAAGATGAGGAACTTGTTAGTTCTAAGAAAATACAGCTGGTAGGTAAAATTGGGATAGGATGTATTATTGGGATACCTATTCTTCTTGTAGCTGGGAATCTCTTAATTGGCGCAGATGCAGCCTTTGAAGGCATGATGGATTTGATAATACGAAACCTATACATAGATCTAGATGTTGAAGATATTGTTGTACGTATGGTAAGTTTCACCATAATCTTCTTCCCACTAATGGGTTTCTTATATGGACTGACTCATGAGAAAAAAGAGGAAAGTAGGTTACGTGGAATAGAAGTGAGAGAGGCATGGAGTTTGGATGGAGAGATGGATAACGAGATGCCAGCTACAAAGTATGAAAGAGTGCTAGACTTTACTATTGTAATGACAGTTAGTACCTTGCTGGAAATGCTCTACTTACTATACTGCTTCGCGCAGCTTAGTTACTTTGTATCAGCTTTCCAAAGTATTTTACCAGAGGATTATACTTATGCTGAGTATGCTAGACGAGGGTTCTTTGAAATGCTTCCTATAGCTTGTCTTAATTTAGGTGTTATTGCGGGTATCAATATCTTTACAAAAGGTAGGTGTGAAGCAAAGAAAAGAAAGTGGATGAAAGGTTATACCTTTTTCTTTATAGGTTTTACTTTATTTATTATTGTAACTGCTTTATCTAAAATGGCTATGTATATGAATAACTATGGACTTACTTTAAAACGTATTTATGTAACTTGGTTCCTTGTTCTATGCATCTTAGTATTAGGACTTATTACCCTTAAAATATGTAGAGAAAAGGTTAGACTTTGTAAATCTTTATTTATTATTTTTACAGTTATGTATTTAGGGCTTAATTATATGAATCCAGACTATCAGGTAGCACGCCATAATGCAGATTTATACCTAGAAAAAGGGGAAGATACAGTAGATGATTTCTACGGCCTAAGTTTATCTGCAGTAGGGCCGCTTTTAGATATGCAAATAGTAGAAAATGATAACTATGAATATTGTGTACGTAACTATAAAGATCGTGTAAATCTTGTATCTAAGTGGCAGCAGTGGAATCTTTCTTATGCTCATGCAGCGCAGCTATTTAAAGGAGGGAATCATACGAATCAATGAGTAATTAGGAGGAAATGATGATGGAGGCGTATTGGTTAAATGTAGGCAGTTTAATACTTGGATTAATCGCATGGGGAATGCCTATTATAGATATAGTGCAATATAGGAAAAGGAATTTTAAAAGAACAGGTACATTTTTAGCAGTTAGTTTAAGTGCATGTGCCGCTTCATTATGTATGCAGATTTTTTATACAGATCATTTAGTTAAGATAGAAGATTGGACAGCGCTTATGGATACATCTTATGCAGTAGCATTTGTTTCTTTAATCCTTCTTATGGTTACAATCATACTTAATGTCATTTCATTAGCTTTATGTTATAGGGGGAATTCTGTGAAGAAGAAAATAGTTATTAGTATAGGCAGTATAGTCATATTTGTAATAGGTTTAGTTTTTTTCTTGAGTACAGGTGGTGAGAGGACAGATGTTATCCTCTCTCATTATTCTCTTTCTGAAGATAATAAAGTAATGACACTACATATTGATGTAGCAGGTAGTATGGGGTATGTGAGAGGACTCAAAGTAAAACAAGGTGGTGCTAATAAGTACATTACCTTTTACTCCACATATGGTCTAAATAATAGTATAGGTGCAAAGAGCGAGTTCGAAATAGAACTAAATCCATCTTGCGAAGAAATTTATTTCTATAGTGGTGATGGTGGATATAGGTTAGTGTTGAAAAAGATGGGTGAAAAAAATGAATGGCAAATGGTTGGAGAAATCTAAGTTTAGGAAGTAGTGTGTTAAGATATAAAAGTGTTCATGATTATAAAATTCATGAACACTTTTTATTTTATTTAAGGTATGGTTAATATTGGTTATACTAAAAATAAGAAAATGGGAAAATATTAGCCTTTTCATGTGTCTATATAAGTGAATAACCTAATAAGGTATAGATTAAAGCCACTAAAAAATAAGAGAGACTAAAAGCTAAAAGGATAAATGAATAATGAAAGAATATGAAGAATTAATTGGACGCTTAGCCATTGCGGCTTCTATTATAGTGGCTTCTATAGTCATCTCTCATGGATTAAGTACAGGGTTAATAGAAATGGGTATCTGGCTTTCAGGCCGATAAATGCTCATTGTATGGAGGATAGTATGGACGAGAAACAAATTATAGAGGGGATAAGAGCTAGCCAAGTGGAGAGCTATGAAAAGCTTATTGATGTATATAGTAGCTATATAGCGTGTGTTACCTTTAAAGTTTCCTCTAATAGGCTGACTAAAGAAGACATGGAGGAGGTTTGTGCTGATGTGTTTGTGAAACTATGGGAAAATAGGCACAAGCTTGCTATAAAAGGAGGCTCTCTAAAGGCTTACTTAGGAGCCATGGCAAGAAATCATGCACTCAATAAAATAAGGGCTAAAGGTAAATATGAGCTGCTTCCACTTGAAGAGGACATTATAGAGTATGCTACACCTGAAAGTGACCTTATGGCAAAGGAAAGTGACTACTTAATTAATGAGTTAGTAAGTGCACTGCCAGAGCCAGATAGAGAGATTTTTATTAGACGTTACTTCTATATGGAGAAGTTATCAGAAATCGCTAAACATATAGGGATTAATCCTGCTACAGTTGGGACAAAGCTTTTTAGAGGTAAGAAAAAACTGGAGCAGCTTTTAAAGGAGAGAGGTGAGTGTTATGAGTAAGAAAATATCTGAGATGATGGATGACTTAGATATAAAATGCCTAGAGAATTGTTATGTAGAAGAATCTTATGAAGAAGTAGAGTTACCCTCTTTAGATATTATCAAAAGGAAAGCTATAGAAGGCATTAAAGTAACTTCTATAGAGAGTCATAGAGAAGGGTCGAAAGACAAAAAAGTAAAACTTAGAGGGAAGAAGCGTATCCTTCTACCATTGGTGGCAGCTTTTACAGCACTTGGTATAAGCGTAGTAGCCATAAGTAACAACCCTGTTCTTAGTAGTCTCATAGGTGATAAATTTGGGATGATTCACAAGGAAGCTCAAGTGGTGGGACAAAGCGTGAAAAACCAAGGTATCATTTTTACAGTAGAGGAAGCTGTCATTGATAGTTCATCAGGTTTTATAGCATTAAGCTTTGCTAAAGAAAATGGAGAAGCATTTGAGGAGAATACTTTTGTGGAGGATATACGTCTTAGTTTTGCCAATCCGTCAAGTATGGGATATTCTTGTCAACCTGTCTATTCAGAGGATATGAAGAAGTTGTACTATTTTATTGATATAGATATGAGTCGTAACTTATATGGTCAAGAGATTCATATTGTGGCGAAAGATATGTCACGAAGACAAAGCGGACAAATTCCTATAGAGATTAATTTAAAAGAGGCCTATGATAAGATGCAAGAGTTAGATTATAACTTTTATGAGGATATGGATTATAAAGAAAAACATACCTTGCAGATACCTTTAACAGATGAAATTCCAGATTTTATGTTAGACCAAATCATTATAGATTATAATGGACTTTTTAGATTATATACGAGCTATAAAGACTCTAATAAGGAGAATAGCTTAGATACAAGGTTTAGGCTTATAGATACAGCCTTGGATATGGAAGTTTATTATCAAGAAGGTACTAATAGATGGGATGAAGGGACACAAAGACGAAGAATCAAAGATGTCTTTAGAGGTGTGACGAAGGATGACTTAAAGGATTTAAAACTACAGTTAGAATATGAGAATGATATTCCTATTGTAAGGGGAGAATGGGACCTTACTTTTAAATTAAGTAAAAATCCTAATGTGAAGAAAGCAAGACCAAATAGAGTAGTAGAATCAGCACAAGGGGCTAAGATAAAAGTAAAAAAGGTGGAAGTATCTAGTTTAGGTGTAAGAATAGATGGACAGCAGCTAGAGGGTTCAATAGGCATATTCGATTCATGGGTCAAAATGAAAGATGGACAGCTCCTTAAGCTTTCCACTTCTGGGCTTAATACTAAAGCAAACTATTTCTTTATCCAGCATCTTAAGTTAGCTTTGACACAAGAGGCTACTCAGAAGGATAGCATAGATTTAGATTCGCATAATGACCAGTTTATAGATAGAATCGGACATACTATGGGCTTAAGCGAATATAATTTTATAGACCTAAATGAGGTCGAAAGCCTAGTCATTGAAAATACAGAAATCCCCCTCCGTTAGAAGGGGGATTTCTTTAATTAAATCTCATCTAGTTCATTTGAAACATCTTCTATATGAGCCTGCAATTCCTCCATTTGAACCTGCAATTCCTCTATGCGTTCCTCTAATTCATCAAGGCGCTCTTTGGCATCATCTTCATCACCATTAATTATAGATCCTGTAGGATAATTTTCTGTGGTGATAGAACAATTATCTGCTGTATGGATCTCTTTAATAGGACAATTTGTCAAACTGAGTTCGCAATCATGTCCTGTTATGAGCTCATTAATCACGCAGTTTGAAATGGCAATCGTATTATGATTCCCGAATACGATACTATTAAGTTTATCTTCTAAAGAGACTATTCTCTTTTCAAGTTGTTCAATATAATCTTTAGTATCCAATACCTAACTCCCTTTTATTTTATTAATATCTTCTCAACTTCCACAATATACATTTCATGGTAATCCTTATTTGGATACCATTTTTCATCAATTCCACTTGCTATAAAACCTTCTGGATTAAGAGGTTGTTTATAGAGTTTTTTGCATATCATAACAAGGTTAGCTTCTTCAAAGTAAGGCGTTTCATGACTATGTGCTACTGTTAGACCAGCTTTTTGTATTTTATCTTCGTCTCTACCTGATACAGAACCTAAATAGCTAAGTTGTTTTTTAAATTCAGGTGCGAAGAAAGTGAGTGAGAAGGTATCACTGCCATCTACAAATTCTTTTGTATAGCGTTGTGGTCTAATCACTACATAAGCTACATTTTTCCCCCACATTATACCGAGGCCACCCCAAGAGGCTGTCATAGTATTGACAATGCCATCTTTTTCAGCTGTTACAAGCATCCATTCTTTTCCTATAAGTTGGAAGGGACTTTTTTCAAGGCTTTCAGGTGTAATTTCTATAAATGTATTCATTTCATCATCTCCTTTTATTATACATATTATTATGTTATAAATAATTATAAAAATAAAGCATTATATTATAATATTTTAATGATTAATAATTAATGCCAGTCCATAGGAAATTAGGAGATGAAAAAATGAGTGAAATAGAAGATTTACTTTATACAATACCAGCAGTACTGATAGCCATTTCAATGCATGAATTTGCTCATGGTTACGTATCTTATAAGTTGGGTGACCCAACACCTAAGCAGTCTGGAAGATTATCATTGAACCCTTTTAGACATTTGGATTTAGTAGGAACCCTATGTTTAATGTTCTTCCATTTTGGATGGGCAAAGCCTGTCATGGTCAATCCTTATTATTATAAAAAGAGGAAAAAAGGTATGCTCTTGGTAGCACTAGGCGGACCTATTATGAACTTCTTTATTGCTTTTATGAGCTTATTTACTATGGGACTTATTATCAAAGTAACAGGTGGCTATATCACAAGTAGCTTACTAATGGTGGCTTTTAACTTGCTTCAATATATGGTCATTATTAATCTTGGGTTAGGTGTCTTTAACTTAATTCCAGTCCCACCATTAGATGGTTCTAAGGTATTAGGCGCAGTGCTTCCAGAAGATAAATATTTTAAATATATGCAGTATGAAAGATACGGCTCACTTATCCTAATCTTTTTATTAGTTTTAGGTGTAATTAGTGGCCCACTCAGTTTTGTAACCAATCTCCTTCATAATGGAATGGTAGATATAGTCAGTTTAATTTTAAGAATTTAAGAGGTGATTGAAATGCCATTACTGAAAAAAGGTGATAAGGTAGCACTTGTAGGATGTTCAAATCCTCAAGCTTTAACTTATAAAATACGTATTGATGAACTCATACAAGAATTAGAATCATTAGGACTTAGGGTGGAAATGAGCCCTTGCATTTATGAAAGAGAGGATGGCTTTAATGGAACAGCCAAAGAGAAGGCTGAGGCTTTTATGACCTTTTATAAACATCCAGACATTCAAGCTATCTTTGATCTTTCGGGTGGAGATTTAGCTAATGAAGTATTAGAATACCTAGACTATGAACTCATAAAAGCTTTACCACCTAAAGCTGTATTTGGATATAGTGATTTAACGACTGTACTCAATGCTCTTTATACTAAAGCAGATATTAAACCTTACTTATATCAAATTAGATTTTTAATTGGTTCAGATAGAAGATTACAAAAAGAGCGTTTACAAAAAAGTTTATTTGAAGACCAGAATGATTTATTTGAGCTAGATTATAATTTTATACAGGGTGAGAAATTAGAGGGTGTAGTTG
>JAHLFD010000190.1:0-7326 GCA_018883975.1 Candidatus Niameybacter stercoravium | reverse complement strand
TATCAATCTGATATATGTACTTTTCTTGAGGTAAAAGTATAATTAAAGTATAAATTATTTGATTATAAAGTCAATTTAAAAAACTAGGAGGCTCGTATGAATATATTTCCAATAGGTGTCATTATTGACTCATTTAGAACAGATATGCAAACCGCCTTAAAAAAAGCTGAAAACATGGGAGTAAAGGGTATACAAGTTTATTCAACACGTGGAGACATGTCTCCAGAAAATTTAACGCCTTCAAAAAGAAAAGAGTTTTTAAATCATGTAAAGGATCATGGACTTGAGATTTCTGCTTTATGCGGAGACTTAGGGCAAGGCTTTGGAGATCCTCTTAAAAATAAAGTTAATATTGAAAAGTCTAAGAGGATTTTAGACTTAGCTAAAGACTTAGAGACTTCTATAGTGACGACACATATTGGCGTGATTCCACAAGATCCTAATCATGATCGCTATAAAATTATGCAGGAAGCCTGTTTTAAGCTCAGTCAGTATGCTGATGAACTTAAGGCACATTTTGCTATTGAAACAGGTCCTGAGACTGCTCTTACATTAAGAAACTTCCTAGATACATTAGGTTCAAAAGGGGTAGCTGTTAATCTAGACCCAGCAAACTTAGTCATGGTAACAGGGGATGATCCTGTTCAAGCTGTTTATACACTAAAAGATTATATTGTTCATACACATGCTAAAGATGGTAGACGCCTACTGATTAAAGACCCTGAGATTATTTATGGCCTGGTAGAAGAAACCATTCAAGAAGGTAAAGCCTTTATAGAATTACCACTAGGACAAGGGGATGTAGACTTTAAAAAGTATTTACAGGCCCTTACAGATATTGGGTACAAGGGATTCTTAACCATTGAAAGAGAAGTGGGGGACAATCCTGAAGCAGATATTAAATTGGCTGTTGATTTCTTAAATCATATGATGAGAGGATAGGGGGAAAGCAAAATGAGTAAAATTAAAGTAGGTATTATTGGGACAGGAAGTATTAGTCATTTACATATACAGGGGTATCTGAAAAATCCAGATGTAGAGCTTTATGCACTTTGTGATATTAATGAGGAACGTGTAAAAGCAGCAGGAGAAAAATATAAGGTTTCACGTATTTATACAGATATGAATGAAATGCTAAAACTTGAAGAACTAGATGCAGTGAGTGTATGTACATGGAATAGTGCCCATGCACCTTGTTCTATTGCAGCGCTTAAAGCAGGTAAACATGTTATTTGTGAGAAACCAATGGCTATGAATGCGGAAGAAGCAAGAGCTATGAAAAAAGCTGCTGATGAGGCAGGCAAACTCTTAATGATTGGTTTTGTAAGACGCTTTGGAAATGATGCTAACATTATTAAGGATTACCAGAACACAGATTTCTTAGGAGATATTTATTATGCCAAAGCTACTTACTTAAGAAGAAAGGGCAATCCAGGAGGCTGGTTTGGAGATAAATCACGATCTGGTGGTGGGCCATTAATCGACTTAGGTGTACACGTTATTGACCTTACAAGATTCCTTATGGATAATCCTAAGCCTGTTTCAGTATATGGGGCTACTTTCCAAAAACTTTTCGATAGAAAAAACATTAAAGGCGGCACGGGATACTGTTCAATGGAGAAAACGAATCATGATGTTTGTGATGTAGAAGATTTGGCTACAGCCATGATTAGATATGATAATGGCGCTGTTGTGTCTATAGAAGCAAGTTTTAGCTTAAATATTAAGAAAGACCAAGGGATTATTGAATTATTTGGCACAAAAGGTGGGGCGAAACTAAGTCCAGAACTCGAAATGTACACAGAAATCAATGATTATATGGTAGACGTTCAGCTAGCTACTAAGACAGCCTTAGATTTTAACGGACTATTTGATAATGAAATTAACCACTTTGTTGACTGTGTGAAGGGGCAAGTAGCGTGTATTTCCCCAGCACAACATGGTATTGAAATTATGACCATACTAGATGCCATTTATGAATCTGCTAGAACAGGGCATGAAGTGATTATTGAATAAGGAGAAACTCAATGAAAGTATCTGTGAGTAGCTATAGCTTTTCAAAGCTTATAGGAAATGGAACATTAACACAACTAGGGTGTATTGCTAAAGCAAAAGAAATGGGTTTTGATGCCATTGAATTAGTCGATATTATTCCTCATGATGGCAGTACTAAAGAGGCGTATGTACAGCAATTAGCCAAAGAGGCTAAGCGCTTAGCGCTCCCTATATCAAGCTTTACTTTTGGTGCAGACTTCATCCAGGGAAGTCAGGGAAACCTGGAAGAAGAGATTAAGCGTGTAAAAGAAATGATAGACTTTGCAGAAATATTAGGTGCCAAAATAGTGAGGCATGATGCAACAAGAGGTTACAGCCAAGGGGAGCGAGGCTACCGCGGGTTTGATGAGGCCCTTCCACGCCTAGCAAAGGCTTGCAGGGAAGTAACCTGCTATGCAGAAAGCAAGGGGATTAGGACTACTATAGAAAATCATGGCTTTTTCTGCCAAGATAGTGAGCGTGTAGAAAAACTCGTTAATGCGGTAGCACATCCAAACTTTGGGTTATTGGTGGATATGGGCAATTTTCTATGTGTAGATGAAGACCCCGTGCATGCTGTAAGTAGAGTAGCGCCTTATGCTTTTTATGTTCATGCGAAAGACTTCCTAGTGAAAAGCGGGATGGAAGCAAACCCAGGAGTAGGTTTCTTTAAATCAAGAGGTGGAAACTACTTAAGAGGGATGATTATTGGACATGGGAACGTTCCTGTGCAGCAGTGCTTAAGTATTCTTAAATCCGTTGGATATGATGGCTATATTGCCATTGAGTTTGAGGGGATGGAAGAACCACTAAGAGCGATTCAAATAGGATTAGAAAATTTAAGACGTTATATAGGGGATATCTAGCAAAATAATAAAAACAAAAATAACTTAAATTTATATAAAAATATAAATTTAAGTTATTTTTTTTGATTTTGTTTACAATAATGTTGACAATTATCAGACGGAATAGTAATGTCGAGATAGTAACGAAATATTTCACTATATAAATACTTATTTTAATAGGAGAGGGATAGGGAATGGAGCTTAAAGCAGGCGTATTTCATTTAGAATTAGACAATCAGGGATATATTTCACATTTATCTATAGGAGGTGAAGCGTATTTAGCGGATGTAGCAGCACCGCTTGTACGTGTTTGTAAGGGTGATGCAACTTATCATCCAACAAGCATGAACGTTATGGGGGACCAGCTTATACTTCATTATGAAACGCTTCAGGTTAGCCTTAAGATAGAAGTCATACAACATGAGCATTATATGACTTTTGAAATTATGGAGATTATGGGAGGTACCATTGATACCATTATATGGGGCCCTTATCCAACGACGATTAAAGAGGAGATAGGGGAAGTCCTTGGTGTAGTTAGAAATCAGAAGTGGGCTTTTGGTATACAGAGTCTTAATATTAAGACGCTAGCAGGATGGCCTTGTGAAATCCCTTCAGAGTTTGATGAAGCAAAAGGTGGCATGCTCCTAAATACTTCAGTTTGTGGCTTTAAATATACAGACTTAACAGCATCCCCTACTTCTTTTGGGAGTGTTCTTCAAGCTTATTGTAGAGATAGAACAAAGGATAGAGTAGGTAAAGTTTGGGGTAAGGAAAATGTACATATAGAAGGTTTTCAAGAAGCTGATGCAAAAATTGAAGGAAGTAAGATTGCACTCTTTGGGTGTGACACACAAAGCATACTTGATTATATAGGTCAAATAGAAGTTGCAGAAGAATTACCACATCCAACTATTGATGGGGAGTGGGTGAAGACATCAAGAAAAGCAATGATGTCCTATCTAATTACAGATTTTCAATCAGATACCATAGATGAAGTGTTGGAAGTAGCTGGGAGAGGGGAATTTGAATATGTGTATCATCCACATCCTTTTAGTGAATGGGGGCATTTCATATTAAGAAAAGATCACTTTGAAAAAGGTGATGAGAGTTTACGTGACTGCGTAGAGAAAGCTAAGGAGAAAAATATAGGATTAGGATTGCATACATTGACTACTTTTACAACGACTACTGATGCCTATATTACACCGAAGCCAGACCCACGTTTAGCAAAGGTACAGACTACAAGAATTATGGAAGATATAGATGCAGAGCAAGACATGATTAGGCTTGAAGATGGTATGCATTTTGAAGAAGTGGATGACCTAGGGGCAGTATGTATTGGCAATGAACTTGTTCAGTATGAGTATACAGATGAAGAAGAGGGCAATATGTGTTTGATGGCATGTACAAGGGGCGCATTTGGAACACAGCCAGAAGCACATAGGAAGGGAGATGCCATTCATAAACTATGGGATCATTCTTATAAGGTTCTTTTTCCTAATTTACAATTACAAGATGAATACATTAAGAGATTAGTTGATTTATATAATGAAGTAGGGATTAGACAAATTTCTTTTGATGGACTTGAAGGTTGCTTAGCAACAGGCCATGAGGAGTATGGTATTTACCGCATGGTGAATGGATGTTATAAGGGATGGGATCATGAGGTCATTAATGATTCTAGTAGATTACATCATTTCTTATGGCATATTCATACACGTACTAATTGGGGAGAGCCTTGGGGGGCAACAATGAGAGAAGGGCAGATTGATTTAAGACTTATCAATCAAGACTTCTATCGTAGAAATTTATTCCCAAGGATGCTAGGATGGTTCCTTGTTAGATTACAAGAACGCCAGTTTGAAGCAACTACACCAGATGATATTGAATGGATGCTTTCTAAGGCTGCTGGGTTTGATGCAGGCTTTGCTTTGTTTATAGATTATAAGGTTATGAAAAATCATGGTTACATGTCAAGATATATGGATTTGATAAAAGAGTGGGAGAGGGCTAGAAGATTAGATGCTTTCACTATAGAACAAAAGAAAAAGTTACTTGTTCAGCACTCTGAGTGGCATTTAGAGACGGTAGGGTCAGATGAATGGATGCTCTATGCAGTAGATTTATCAAAACCTTATATTTGTGACCCGGATCAACTTCAACCAGGTCAACCTGGAGGGGCTGATTGGGGCTATACAAATCCTTATGAAGAACAGACCTTACACTTAAGATTACGTGCAGTAGGTAGCGACAAAGATTGTGAGGGTGTAATCGAGAACCCTGGATTTATAATAGACAATAAACGTTATAAATTTAAGGGGTGTATCGGCGTAGGAGAATACCTTATTTATGAAGGTGGCTTAGAGGCTACAATTTGTGATAAAAACTTTAATTTTATTAAGACGGCTAAACTTTTAAGTAAGCAAGAAATTAAAGTACAATCTGGTACACAGCCTATTTCCTTTACAGCAGAGTTTAAAGGAGATATAAGGCCTTATGCAGAAGTGAAATTTATTGTGCAAGATAGTGGAGAGCTTGTTTCAAAAAAGCTTATATAGATTTTAAGGTATAAAAATAAAAGTATGATTGCAAGGATACATAAAATTAAAAACGATATTAAGGGGTAATAAAAATGAGAAATCAATTAACAGTAGGACTTTTTGATGAATTAGATGCTATTTATCCAGATACAGTGGCTGAAAGTGGTGAAAAAATCTACAAGGTAAGCTGTGCATCAGCAAGTTATGCAGGCGTACATATTATGATGAATGGCATTACACCAGGAGAGTGTGTAACCTTTGAAGTGACAGGACCTCATAAGCAATATAGATTATTTGAACTCGTAGAAGTTCCGGTTGAAGAGAATGGTGGCTTAGGTGAGCGAACAGAGTTAATGGATGGGCACTATAATCCTTATGTTATTAGAAGAGCACCCTTTATGGTGTATGAAGTTTTAAAGCCTATGCGTAATATTGTAAGGAGTCAGTGGCCTTCGCTTGCTGTGGCATTTAGAACTTATGTGGATGTAAAACATAACGAAGAGCAGAAATGGGAAATTTATGTGACAGCAGGTAATACTACGCAAAAAGTGACATTGATTGTGGATGCCTATGCAGTGAAAGTACCAGAAACAAGTAATCATACACACAAATATGTGAATTGGATTAGCTTAGATAAGATTGAAGAGATACATGGTGTACCATTATGGTCTAAAGGCTGGGAAGAAGTTGTTAAATCCTATTTCAAACTTGCACATTATGGCAGACAAAATATTGTATGGCTTGAGGGACATCTATACTTTGAGGTGAATGAAGCAGGTCATGTAGTTTTAAATGAGAAGAAACTGGATAAATTGATAGAGCTTGCTAAAGCAAGTGGTATTCATTACTTCCAAGGTGCTGCATTAAGTGGAAGAAAGGATGGGCAGTGGGAAGCTGAAACAGCAGAAACGATTCTTACAAAAGACCCAATTCCAGGTAAAGGAGAAACGACCATTAGGCGTATGGGTGAGCAGTTAGAAGCCTATTTAATCAAAAATCATTTAAAAGACTGCTGGATTCAAAGTTTCTTTGATGAGCCTTTAAATGTTTCAAGTGAGACTTATAAGTTAGGGGTAAGTATACTGAAAGAAGCAATGCCAGGAACACCTATAGTAGAAGCAAATAAAGCAACGCATAGCATTGCAGGTAGCTTAACGACTTGGTGCCCAACCGTTGATCGCTATGATAGAGATAGAGCATTTTATGAAGAGCGTAAACAGCTAGGCGACCATATATGGGTTTATACTTGCCTTGTTCCAGCAGGGAAATACCTTAACCGTTTACTAGATATGGAAAGAATCAGAACGGTATTGATGGGATGGGCTGCTGCACTTTATGATATCGAAGGCTTTTTACATTGGGGAGGCACTTATTTTAGTGTGGACCCTTATAGACAATCTTGCGTATGCATGGGAGGTGAAGATTATACAGCGTATAACTTAAATTATGCTATGCAACTTCCTGCAGGAGATAATGGTATCCTTTATCCAGGATACAAAGGTGCTATATCCAGTTCAAGACTTGAAGGACATCGTATTGGATTTGAAGATTTAGAACTTCTTAAACAACTTCAAGTAGAGAAACCAGAAGTAGCAGACCAGCTTATTAAGACGATTATTAGAAGTTATCAAGATTATGAAACAGACCTTAAAGCTTATAGAAGGGTTAAAGCAGAAATACTTAAAGCATTAGAAGCCTAAGACGAAAGTAATAATAGCAAGGCGTGAATAGGTATAGAAGGATTGTTAAAACAAGCAAAAGCTGACCAATAAGGTCAGCTTTTACAGTATGCCGACTATTTTATAGAGATAGTAGGATTAAAAAATAATACAATATTTTGGTTATTTGTATAAATTGTATTGATAATTATAATTTAATATATTAAAATTTAGCTAATCTTTAAG
>JAHLFD010000189.1:0-10377 GCA_018883975.1 Candidatus Niameybacter stercoravium | reverse complement strand
ATAAAATAAAAGGGGGCATATGAAATATTCACGTGGCTCAAACGACTGTCACAGGCTCTATTAAAGAACTACCTATTATTTTTACATAAACAAAAAGCGCCTTATTTATAAGGCGCTTTTTGTTTATTGATTATGTGTATGCTCTACTGCTGCAAATAAAATATCATTATATGCCGGGTTGCTCTCATCTAAGTCACTAAATAAGTTAGGAATATGAGCATCACTACATTCTCTTTCAAAAACTTCATTAAGTGCAAAAACAGCTTCTACTCTTGTAAGATATTTATCTTCATACGGTGCTATTCTTTTAGCTACTTTTCCTTGCATAGCTTCTACCTTTGTAATCATTGAAGCAAATTCTGATCTTGTTACAGATTCATATGGTCTAAATGTACCATCACTGTAACCTGATACAATACCTAGTTTTTCTAAGTAACCTACATATTTATTACTATAACGTGTTGGTGCAATATCTTCAAATGAAGCATCAGCATCTGGCTCAGCTCCGTTTAAAAGAAGTCTTGCAATCATCGTTGCCATTTCTTCTCTTGTTAAGTGACGTTCAGCTCTAAATGTACCATCTTCATACCCTTTAATATAAGGTAAGTGAATAACTGGCTTACTTGGTACCTCCGGCCCTTGTGGTGCTTCTGGCACCTCTGGTTTATTTGGCACTTCCGGTTTATTCGGGAAAATTGGGAAATTTGGTAATTCTGGCTTTTCTGGTCTGCTTGGCCTTTCTGGTACATAAAGATTTTCGTCATCATCACATGATGCATTAAAAATAATCTTTTTATCTTGTCTCATGGTTGAATCAGTATAAGCATAAGTGGTCATACTTGCTAATAGGGTTGTACTTATTATTATCGCACCTAACATAGCTTTTAATTTTTTCGCTTTCATTGCATCCTCCCTGTCTTATGTCATAGACTATGTCAAATTATAATGTACCCCTTGACATATTGTCTATATAAATAAAGACATTGCAATTTATTACTAATTTATAAGCTAGTTAAATGTAGGCTAATTTTCCATCATTAGCAGTCTTTCAGTGCTTTTAAAGCTTCTTCATAATGCGGTTCATGACTGATTTCTTCACAGTATTCTGCATAAACTACATGATTTTCTTCATTAATAACAAAAATAGCTCGAGCAAGTAGCCCAATCTCACTTACATAAGTACCATAATTCTCTCCAAAGTTACGATCTTTATAATCAGAATATATTTCTACATTTTCTATACCTGCCGCTCCGCACCATCTCTTTTGGGCAAAAGGCAGGTCCATAGAAATCACGTAAACTTTTACATCTTTGCATGCTGTAGCTTCTTCATTAAATCGGCGTACTTCCCTATCACATACTTCTGTATCAATAGACGGTACACTGACATAAATACGTTTACCCCTAAAATTTTCTGCTGATATAGTTCTTAGATCATGATTGACAACTAAAAAATCTGGAGCCAAATCACCTACATTAATATGATGTCCTTCAAGTGTCACAGGATTACCTAAAAATTTAACATCCATCTCACTCATCTCCTTTCTCGTTTAATTTGCCCCACGTCCTATATTTCTATTTACAGCCTATCTACTTTTTTGAAATTCATTTATACTTTTGTTTGATTAGAAGAGGAGGTTTTGCCATGTCCTATTTGACTACTAAAGAACTCGTCCACATACAAGATTTACTTCATCACGAAATACTCTCTACCAAGAAATTTCATATGCTAGCAGAAGCTACTCAGGATCCTGAACTAAGAGAACAGCTTCTTAGTCTTGCTAGCAAACATCAAGACCACTTTGACAAGCTCTATGCCTATTTATGTTAGGAGGTTATACTATGCAAACCAATCTAAAACATTATAGCGAAAGAGAACTTTTAGCTGATGCACTTGAAGCCGAACAAGCAACTACCACCCTTTATAACTTAGCTACAAACAATTCTCTTACTCCAGATTTACATGCACTACTTCTTGATCTACTTACTGACACGCATCAAAATGAATTTAATCTTTTAATAACGTTACACGATAGAGGTTATTATCCCGCCCCACCAGCTCATAAGCATGCCTTAAAACAAACACGTAAAGCCTTTAGTCACTTTTAATAAAAATAAAAAGGAGAATGGCCTATTGCCATTCTCCCTTTTCATATGCCTTAATCAGTTCATACATTGCCATTTTACAACGGCTTCCTTTGCAGGCACCAGTTCCTGCGCCTGTCTTACTTGCTACTACTTCTATAGTTCTAGCACCTTTTCGGATACTTTCTTTTACTGTTTCTGTCTGAACAGCTTTACAAAGACAAATTTTTTCGCTTACTATGCTCATGCCATCACCTCTACTGCTTACTTTAGTTTTACTATATAGGATAAGACCCTACATGTCTATTGGAAATCTCAAGCAGCTTATAGAAAATCGTAAATAATTTTACACATGAGAAGCCCTAACGTTACAAAAAACATAGGTTTAATAATTTTCTTCCCACCTTTTAAAGCGAGTCCTGATCCAATCCAATTCCCTGCAATACCAAATACAGCTGCAGGTAAGCCTATAGCCCATACAATTTTGCCACCTAATGCAAAGGTGATAAAAGCAGCTATATTAGAGGCTAAATTCACTATCTTTGCATTACCTGAAGCTGTAACCAAATCAAATCCTATAAGCCCTGTATAAGCTAAAATAAGAAATGTACCTGTCCCTGGCCCAAAGAAACCATCATATGCTCCTATAAGTAAGCCTGATAGAATAGAAAGAATGGTTACTTTTACAGCACCGTGACTTATGATGTGCTCCTGGTCACCGAAGTCTTTCTTAAAAATCAGAAAGAGTGCAATAACAGGTAAGGCTACAATGAGCATATACCTTAAATATTTTTCGTCTACAATCATATTAAGACGTGCCCCCAAATAAGACCCTATAAGTGCTGTAACTGCTGAACTAACAGCTGAATAATAACAGATTTTTTTATTTTGCATAAATCTAAGAGTCGAAAATAAAGTACCAAAAGTAGAAGAACATTTATTCGTTCCTGTCGCAAGGTGAGGTGGTAAGCCTGCTACCATATAGGCTGGCAATGAAATAAGCCCTCCCCCTCCAGCTACTGCATCAATGAGCCCTGCTAAAAAGACAAGTGGGCATATGATTATCAGCATTAAAAATGTTTCATTCATCATCTTTTCCTCTTTTAAACTTTTTAAATGTATTATAGTACAAAAAAATAAAACCAGCTATTCTTTTTTTATAGAATAACTGGTTTTATTTCAAACGCCTTTTACGCGTCCTAGTTTTGTATTATCACAAGTACGATCTTGAAGCGCCTCTATTGGATGTGGCTCAACTTCAAAGCGATAGTCTTGTTTATGGTCATCTAGATATCTATGAATAACATGGTGACTCATAACTGACCCTACATTTTTATTAACACAATCTTGATATTTAAAGAATTCATAGTCATCTGGAAGATTATCAACTTCTGTATAATCTTCTTTTTGTGCAGTAAGTCTAACTGATTTAAGGACTTCTCTTACGTATTCAATATTAGGACCTAGAGAGAGCAGTTTAGGGAAAGTACCATTAGGAATAACTTCCTGCCATTCTTTATGGTCATACTTTTTAAGAAGTTCTGCTGCTTTATGAAGCTGTGCCACTTCTTGTATATAATGTTGCTCCCATATTTTCTTAATATGCGGATCTGTTTCATCTTCAAAGCAAGAATAATATAAATAGCACTCTGTATATTCATGCATAAGAAGATTTTCAAGCCAGCTGCAACGGGTATCAATAAGACTACCATATTGGCTAACATGTTGCTCTTCAATCATGGCAATTTCTTGATACAGTCTTCGTCCTAAATCAGTTGTATAAATAGGTGCAACATTCATATAGAAATTCATGGTTTGCTGTTCTGCTGCTGTAATAATATTCACATGCAGTTTTGTAAGTGGATCTGCAGTCTTAGCATCTATATAACGTCTAATATCGTCAAATGGGAATCTGTGCTCAGAAATAGTAGGTCTACCAGGCATAATTTCTGTATATTTACCTACTAATCGTTCTGCATGAATCCCATACTCCATATCTAATAAATCTGAATAACGATAGAGATGGTCAAAGTCTTCAAGTAAGGCAAAATCTAGCGCTTTCTTTACATTATGATCTTTTTCATCTTGAGCAAGTCTAGCTGTTAAGTCAACAGCTAACTGCTCATAACCAATAGTTGTCTCTAACACGCTTTCATCAGCAGGCTTAAGTACAGCTATTTTCTTTTGCTGTTGTTGTTCTACCCTTCTACTTAAAGCAATTTCACGTCTTAAATCATTATCATCACAGTGACGTGAAAATTGATGTGAAAACCAATTGGCTTCGAATTCTGTACCATTCATTAAAATAATACGAGTTTTAGTGTAAGGATCCACTTCATGCTTATTATAAGGTTTAGGATAAAGACTATCCCAATCCTGCAACGTAGACTCGACACTAACAGGCTTTTCCTCAAAAGGGTTCATACTCATAGGGTTCACTCCTTCACAATTTTCCTTTAGTATGTGTAGGTTCCCTATTTTATATACCTTTTAAGCCTGTACAGCTAAATGTGCCATAGCAAGTGCCCCTTCTTTTGTTTCATTTCCTGCAATAAAAAGATTCGGATGGCAGAAAATACAACCTTCTACACCTGTTAAGGCTGAAAGCTCCTCACTTCTTAAAGAAGCCCAAGACTTAGGAAGGTCTTTACGTGCATCAAAACTATTCTCTTCCTTTGGTACAGTCTGCACACGCCATGAACCAGTCAAATCTTCAAATACGACAAATAAAACATCTTCTTCCTTATCTAGCTCAAGCAATATATCTTTCCATTTTACACCACCTCCAAGAATAAGAATATGGGAGTTCTTTACATCCTGGCTATCCAGTGCTTCTTTCATATAACGTAAATTGTCATAGTATTCACCATATTGACGTACTACCCTTTGCAACAAACGCTTTGCAAAAGCTACTGCTTCAAAAAAGGCTATATCTACATCTTTATTCTCACTTTGAAGTGGCATATAGCTACTAATAATTTGCGAAAGTGTGGTTACAGGTGACTCATAAGTATTTAAAGTGACGCCATTATCACTTGCATCAATTTGTGTAATAAAATCCATGCTTACTTTATAGGCTACCTCTTCGGATTCTACTTCATTTAAGGAAGGACATATGACCTTAGTAAACTGCTTGCCATAATCACGCCATAAAAGGCCAAAAGCACAGTAAGGAATCCCATCTTCACGTAAGACTTTATCTGCTTGATGGTGATCATATTTACCGCCTCCTACATCTGCTACAAGATCACACTCTGCTATAACCGCCTCATCCCTTGTTCTAATGACCTGAAGGTCTGGCTCTATGGTCTCCATAAGCGCTACACCAAATACTTCATCTGCATGGAATACACCATTATGTACTGCCATTTTCATTGTTGTCTTCTCCTTCACTACGCATTTTTAATTGCTTCAATTTCATCTCTGTAACCATTTAAAATAGATGAACGCATCATCATAATGTGCAGTTCACGAATATCTCTTACCCAATTATGAATAATGGCTTCTGTTTCTTTATAATGAAGCATTCTTTCTTCTAAACGACTTAAATAGCCTATGCGCTCCTCTCCCTCTACATGTGCCTCTACATTTTCACGAATAAGTGCTTCTTGATTGTAAAGATTCTCTGATAGTTCCATATATTCTTCAAGACGTTCTTCTTCTTTTTTATGATTAATGGTGTAAGTATCACTCCAAACTTCAAGTTGCATGATGAGCTCCTCTAATTTTCTGTAATCACCTTCAATTTTTTCATAAAATGCTTCTAAATTTGTATTTTCGTTCATGTTGTTCTCCTTTTTATACATACTCTATCTTTTAGATTATACATGTTACACGCTGCCTTACAAGGCTTTAGATGAAAATAATCTTAATTTATGCTTGACTTTTCAGTCTACGGAGATAATAATTACAGAGATTAGCAAAGCGAAGATAAGGATGGTTAAAATGTCAGAAGAAAACTTAAATTATACAGATCAAATTCAAAAAAGAAGAACTTTTGCGATTATCTCTCACCCTGATGCTGGTAAAACAACACTTACAGAAAAATTCTTACTTTACGGGGGAGCTATTCGCTCAGCTGGTTCTGTCAAATCAAGAAGAACGCAAAAACATGCTGTTTCTGACTGGATGGAAATCGAAAAACAAAGAGGGATTTCTGTTACATCAAGTGTGCTCCAATTTAATTATGATGGCTTCTGTATCAACATTCTAGATACACCTGGGCATCAAGACTTCAGTGAAGATACTTACCGTACACTTGTAGCTGCAGATAGTGCCGTAATGGTTATTGACTCTGCAAAAGGGGTCGAAGAACAAACTAAAAAACTTTTCAAAGTTTGTAAAATGCGTGGTATTCCTATTTTTACTTTTATTAATAAATTAGATGCTCAAGGTAAAGATCCACTTGAACTCATTGAAGATATCGAAAATGCTCTTGGTATTCGTGCGTATCCTATGGACTGGCCTATTGGATGTGGTAAAGCCTTTAAAGGCGTGTACAATCGCCGCAAAAACCACATTGAGCTTTTCGAAGATGGGGACCATGGACAATCTATGGTAGGCACACTTGAATGTGATATCAACGATCCAAACTTAGCCAATATTATTGGTTCTGACCTTCACGAGAAACTTCTTGAAGACATTGAACTTTTAGATATGGCCGGAGATGACTATAACTTAGAACAAATTTTAAAAGGTGAACTTACACCTGTCTTCTTTGGTAGTGCTATGACTAACTTTGGTGTAGAACCTTTCCTTCAAACATTCTTAGAAATTAGTACACCGCCACAACCACGTATGAGTAATGAAGGGCCAATTGACCCAACAACTGAATACTTCTCTGGTTTTATTTTCAAAATTCAAGCAAATATGAATCCTGCACACCGTGACCGTATTGCATTCCTTCGTATCTGCTCTGGTAAATTTGAAAAAGGTATGATGACTACACTTGTTCAAAAGAACAAAAAAGTTAAACTGGCTCAGCCACAACAATTCTTAGCACAAGATCGTGCTATGGTTGAAGAAGCTTACCCTGGTGACATCATTGGGATTCATGACCCAGGTATTTTCAACATTGGAGATACTTTATGTAGCGCAGATCTTAAACTTAAATATGAAGGTATTCCACAATTTGCACCAGAACACTTTATGAAGATTTCTACAGTGAATGCCCTTAAACGTAAACAATTCTTAAAAGGTGTATCACAGCTTGCAGAGGAAGGTTCTATCCAAGTGTTCAAACCTCACTTTACAGGTAGTGAAGAATTAATCGTAGGGGTTGTAGGGGTACTTCAATTTGAGGTTCTTGAATACCGTCTTAACAATGAATACGGTGTTGAAATCAAAAAACAACACTTACCATACAACTACATTAGATGGATTGAAATGGAAAACTACACTCCTTCTAATTTCAAGCTTACTTCAGATGCTATCGTAGCTGAAACTGAAGATGGCGATCCAGTACTTCTTTGTCAATATGAATGGTCTATTAGACAAGTAAGTGAACGTAATGAAGGTGTTATCCTTAGAGAGACACATTTAAAAGAAGCTTAAAAACCTCTTTTTTATAGATTAAAAGGCTACAGTCATTACTGTAGCCTTTTTTAGTGTTTTAGCTAAAACTTAGTTTATGGAAGTATATTCCCTGCTGCTCTATAGATTTCATACCATTCTTGTCTTGAAAGTACAATATCACTAGCTTTACAGATTGCGGCAAGACGCTCTTTATTAGTTGTTCCTACAATAGTTTGGATTTTGGCTGGATGCCTTAAAATCCATGCTACCGCTAGCGCACTATTCGTTACCCCTTTTTCCTTAGCCATACGGTCAAGAACTTGATTAAGCTCTGGGAATTTTGGATTATCTAAAAAGACACCCTCAAAGAAACCATATTGGAAAGGTGACCAAGCTTGAATGGTAATATCATGGAGTCTGCAATAGTCTAGTACACTACCATCACGATTCACAGCGGCTCCATTTTCCATATTCACATTAAGCCCTGCATCAATCATGGTTGTATTCGTAATACTTAGCTGAAGTTGATTAATCATAATCTTATGGTCTAAATACTTATTAAGGAGTGCCATTTGCATTGGATTTTGGTTACTTACACCAAAATACTTTACTTTGCCTTGGTCATAAAGTGTATTAAAGGCCTCCATAACTTCTTCTGGCTCCATCAGTGTGTCTGGTCGATGTAATAAAAGAACATCTACATAATCTGTCTCTAAACGCTTCAAGCTCCCTTCTACTGACTGAATAATATGCTCTTTCGAAAAGTCAAAAAAACCTGGTCTAATCCCGCATTTTGTTTGCAGAATAAGCTTCTCTCTTTCAATTGGTAAAGTCTTTAAAGCTTTAGCAAAAACGCTTTCAGATTCTCCTTGTCCATAAATATCTGCATGATCATAAAAATCTATGCCTGACTCATAAGCTACCTCAATAAGCTGTGCCACTTCTTCTACTGTATGCCCTGCAAGACGCATACAACCTAATGAAATTTCTGAACCTGTCAGTGCTCCCGTTCCTATTTTAAATGTTTTCATTTCTTTCACTCCTTATATGTAAGATACTTTCATTATATAAAAGGTAAATTTAGGTAGCAAGTATGGTTTTGTCCATTGATTATCCGTTTTATCCAGTTTAAAATATATAGGTTGCTTACCAAGGTATCTGTCTTGCAGGTCCTATTGCCTGGGTAGCGGCAACTATTTTACTCATTACAAGTTACTATAGACACGCTAAGAAATTAGAACATCAACATATGAAACTGCAAGAAAATAGTCTTGCAGTATAAGATAAAAATGCCATTAGTCTCTTTTAATAGCATTTTTTATTTTTATGACTCGCTCTTATCTAACCTTTTAAATAATAAGTCTACAGCACCTATTGTCCCTACAGGTACACTTAAAGGTTGCCAGCTTATTTCATTTACGCCTACTATCTTCCTTAAACGTTCAGATGAAAATGGTAAAAATGGTTCTAATAAAATTCCCTATAGGAAAAATCAGCATCTCTTTTTTGTGATCCATTAGCAAGTAAACTATAGTAAATAACATCTGGTTCATATTTCCCTGTTAAATTCTTTACCCATATTGCCCGATTATTACTTGTAGAAAGCTTCTTCCCTTCAATGGCCATATATTCACTTGAAATTATTCTTTTTGGCAATGCAATGCTTAAACTAAAAAAGACCTCGTTCTATAGCTTTTGCTATAGAGACGAGGCCATTTTCTATTTAGTATTGTTTGCTTCTTTTCAGCTACTGAAGCTCTCTGTAAAAGACGTTCTAAGTATACTTTTCTAGCCAAGAGGTTATTTTATTTGTCGTAATCATCTAAGAAGCTATATACCTTCTCTCCATCACGATAACCAATAATAGTCTGTAAGTTTACGTTATGAACGCTCTTGAAGATATTCATTTCAATATGTGGATTTGTTTGTCTAAACTTCTTAACAAGAACTTTCATTTCCTGACGTTTAGAGCCGCCACCTGCATCACCTAATGAACAGTTTTCTGTTAAACGACATGCACACTGGATGAATTGAAGATCATGGTAGTTTTTCCATGCAATAATATCCGCTTCTTTTACAAGGTAAAGTGGTCTAATAAGTTCCATGCCTTCATGATTTGTACTATGAAGTTTTGGCATCATAGTTTTAATCTCTCCACCATAAAGCATGCTCATAAGAATGGTTTCAATAGCATCGTCAAAATGATGTCCCAGCGCAATCTTGTTGCAACCAATAGATTGCGCATATTTATAAAGGTAACCTCTTCTCATTCTTGCGCAAAGATAGCATGGTGAGTCTGCTACACCTGCTACAGCATCAAAAATCTCTGTATCAAAAATTTCAATAGGAATATTTAAAAGCTCTGCATTATCAATAATAACTTGTCTGTTATAAGGATTATAACCTGGGTCCATTACAACAAACTTTAGTTCAAAGTTGCGCTTACCATGCTTATAAAGTTCTTGCATACATTTGGCAAGAAGCATAGAGTCTTTCCCACCTGATATACATACGGCAATACGATCACCTTCTTTAATCAGTTCATATTCATTAATGGCCTTAACGAATTTAGTCCATATGGTTTTACGGTATTTTTTAATAATACTACGTTCTATTTCTTGATATTTTTCCATAAGTTCATCCTTATTTTACTAAATTTTTATAACTACGTTCAAAAACTTCTAAGAAGCTATCAATTTCTTCTTCTGTTGTTAAATGACTTAAACTTATTCTAAGCGTAGAAAGTGCGAGTTTACGATCCTTAGTTAACGCATAGAC
>JAHLFD010000188.1:0-14927 GCA_018883975.1 Candidatus Niameybacter stercoravium | reverse complement strand
GAATGCTTCTATCACCTTATTTTGGAAGAATAGACTTCCTTGAAGATGGGGAAGAGCTAGCTGAAAAGTGTTATATTGGCATATCCAATTTAATTTCTGATGACTACAACTTCCTCATATATGATTGGCGGGCGCCTATTTCTAGTATGTTTTATGATTATGAAATAGGTGATGCCAGTTATACATGTCCCGAGGGACTTATAAGTGGTAAGCTTACAACGAAAAGACAGTACAAAATAGAAAATGGAAAAATAGAGTACATGTTTGACAGTAATCTTAAGATTGATGATGAAATACTACAAAGCATTTTAGGCAAAAGTAGCGATAGCAAAATGAAAGCAATAGTCACTACAATTCAAAGAGAACAAAATAAAGTGATTCGTAATGATAGTTATAAGAATTTAATCGTTCAAGGCCCTGCAGGCAGTGGTAAAACATCTATTGCGCTTCATCGCATTGCCTATCTCCTCTACAAGTATCGTAATAAAATAACGCCTAAGAATATTGTCATCTTTTCACCCAACAATATTTTTAATGAGTATATTTCTAATGTATTGCCGCAGCTTGGGGAAGAAAATATGCGCCAAACCACTTTTAAGGACTATATGCATGAAGCTTTAGGAGATGAACTTCAAAAAGAAGACTATTGTGATATGATGGAATATCTACTGAATGCTAAACATGAAAACACTTACTTAATAAGGATTGATAGTATAAAGTTCAAGTCTTCTATGAAATTTATAGAGGTATTAAAAGAATTTGTAGCCTATTTGGAAACAGCTAATAAGGATTTTAAGGACATTATAATAAGAGATCAATTAGTCATTTCGGCCAATGAAATACAAGAACTCTATTCTAAAGATTATATACGCCTTCCACTTAAGAATAAGCTTCAAAAGATACGAGAAAGACTCTTATTCCTGCTAGAGCCCTATGAAAAAAGGATGATAGAAGAAAAAATAGCAGAGCTTGAGGAGTCAGGTGATTATGTAGATAGAAGAGAAATAATAGAACGGAGTAAGGCTAGTGTAAAAGAAGAAATAAGTGCTATAACTTATGAGATTGATAGGATGACAAGATTTAATTTGGTAGACAGCTATAAAGCGTTTTATAGAAATTTAGAGATTTTCCTAGAGAGAGTAGAAGCTAAGTATGACCATGAAAAGATTAGCCAGATTAAAAACTATACTTTAGAGAATTTACGAGCAGGAAGGTTAGACTATGAAGATCAAATTGCTCTTTTATATTTGAAAAATGCAATAGGCGATAGGCCGAAGACACCAGAAATAAAGTATGTCATTATTGATGAAGCGCAAGACTACACCCCTTTGCAATATGAAATATTTCATCAACTATTTGAACAAGCTAATAAGACCATACTTGGTGACATTTATCAATCCATCAATCCATTTATGAATGTAGGTGATTATAGTCATATCACGCATATATTTGAAAAAGATAATACCTGTGTACTTAATTTGACAAAAAGCTATAGATCAACCATGGAAATCACTCAATTTGCAAGACGTATACTAAGTAATAAGGTTACAGATGAATATGTAGAAAGAAGAGGAGAAGAGCCTAAAATTATTGGTTGCTTAGATCATGAATCAATAAGGAAAAGGATTTTGGAGGATATCAAATCATATAAGAATAAAGGATATAAATCTATAGGCATTATCACAAAGACTACTAGAGAAGCCAAAGCGGTATATGATGCATTAAAAGATTCAACTCGTGTGAGAAAGATAGTAAGTGATGAGGATGAATATGTAAATGATACTGTGATTATTCCAGCGTATCTTGCCAAAGGATTAGAATTTGATGTAGTTATTCTATATAATGCAGGAGAAATAGTGTATAGTGGAGATGAGGATAGATTATTGCTATATACGGCTTGTACAAGAGCGCTGCATGCTTTATGTCTATACTATCTAGGTGATCTATCACCCTTATTAAAAGAGACTATAGTGTAGATACGGCTTAAAGTGAAATAGAAAGTGTATAGATAAAGCTTAAGTGCTTCGTCTATACACTTTTTATTTTAAAGATTTATTGTTAGAATATTTGTTATAAAGTATAAAAATATATTATAATAAGATTATGTAAAAGAGAGGTTGAGAGCGTATTTATGTAGGGGGAGTTAGGTGAAAAAGGTCATTATAAAGAAAGAGATGTTTTATTCATTACTTATACCATATATTTTATTAGGCATTGTAGGGGTAATGTCTTTTGGATATATGTATACTACATCTGTAAAAAATGTTAATAATGAAGTTATTCGAGGTAACTATTCTATACTCAATAAAATAGTAAGGGAAATAGATTATTTAGTAAGTGATATAGAAAGATTAGTTATAGAAGTAGATTCTAATCCCAGGTTTGCAAGGATTTTAAACTTAGATCAATATGACAGGACAGGCCCAGATAACTATAAACTTGCTATGGGAATTAATGAACTAAAAAAAATAAAGAAATATAACTATCTTATTGAAGATATTATTTTATACTACAACAAAGGTGATTTTTTTATAAATGCATTAGGTATAAGGGATGCAGATTTATTATATACAGATTATTTGTTAGAGGAGAATAAGAATCAAGAAGAATGGAATCAAAAACTTAAGGGGAATTATCCAATAGGTAAGCTGATTAAAATATTAGATGAAATATTTTATATTGTTACAATCCCTACAAATGAAACAGTAGAGTATTCCAACGTTATTGTTAAAGTCAATACGGAGCAGTTTAATGCATTGATTGGAAGCTATAATAATCTTAATGAAGGTAAATTCTATATTTTAGATCGAGATTTCCAGCTTTTAGCGTCAAACTATGCTGATGTGCCTAGCAGTTTTGAACAAGATATAGAGAATTTAAGAGTGGTAGTCAGTACGTTAAAAAATCAAGGTCTAGGGAGTATTGCTTTAAATAATCAGAATTACAGAGTCTTTTATATAGAAGAAAATAGTTCTGATTTACACTATATATGGATGATAGAGGAATACAAGTTAAGAGCTAAATCAAGCTACATTTTAGTGGCTTTTATAGGTATGGGAGTAGCATTCGTTTTATTACTTATTTTAGGCATTAGGGGTGTCAAAAAAAATTATAAGAAAATAGAGCATATCATCAATCGATTAAGTAAAAGTAATTTATCTATAGAAGATCATAAGTACTCTGAGGTCTCTTATATTAATAGCATACTGAATAACATAGAAAAAAAATTAAAGAGCCAAGAAAAGATTATGATAGAAAGCATTTTACGTAAAGCTATCTATGGTCTAATAGAAGAGACAGATGAAAATTATGCTTATATCTTAAAAAATCAAAAGAGCCTTTGCAGTCAAGGAAGTGTCATCACTATTTTTGAGGATATAGATATAGATAGAAAAAAAGCTAAAGATTTAAAGCTCAGTATTTTTATGATAGGGAATATTATTAAAGAAATTTTTAATGGTAATATTATGAGCTGGGTTATTCCTCTTAATAATTGGTATGTTATTATACTGAATTGGCAGGAAGAAGATGAAAATGAATTAGACTATATTTTAGAAGGAGTTGAAAGAACAAGGAAGTTTTTAGCTGAGCAGCTTAAAATAGAGTACACTATAGGGGTTTCAAGCCCTATCATAGGGATCAGTAACTTTGGTATAGGGTATAAAGAGGCATTAGAGGCGCTAGAGGAAAAGCAGATTATAGGTACTAAGCGAATGATTTATTACGGAAATATAGAAGAGCATCATAATCAATATGAATTTGATCAAACAAAGCATAAACAGTTGATAAATTCTCTGAAACTGGGGGATAGTGAGAAGGCGCATAAAATTATTGAGGAGATTTATCAAATTAATTTTAAGGAAAAGCAAATTTCAGCCGAATGTGGAAGGCTTTTATTGCTTGACTGTCTAGAGACAATCAAACAGGTAGCAAAAGAGCTAAACTTCAGTGTAGAAATAGATACAAAGGATGTATTAAAAAAATCCTATACTGTTTATGATATAAGAGAAAAAATATATGGTCTTATAGAAGCGATATGTAAAATAACAGACCAAGTAAAAGAAAATGCTAAGGAAAGAGAAGAAAAAATTATTCAATATATTAAAGAGAATTATAAGGACATGAACCTTAATGTAGCTACAATTGCTGACCAATTTGAGCTGAATGCATCTTATCTTTCTCGTTTATTTAAAGAGCAAACAGGAGAAAATCTATTAAGTTATATTAATAAATATAGAGTAGAACAGGCTAAGGAATTACTTCAAGGTACTACTAAGACACTCATTAAGGTAGCAGAAGAGACAGGCTTTCTCAATACAGCAGCTTTAACTAGAGCTTTTAAGAAATATGAAGGAGTTACGCCGGGACAGTATAAAGAAATCTATGGGAATAAAAAATAATTTATAAATAAATAAGGTAGTTATCATTTTGTTATCTTATAAGATTAATAAATGGATAGCTACCTTTTCATATTTTATAAGTAAAAAAGCCTTAGTAAAGGCTAAAATGAATAAAGACAAGTAAGAAAATACATATGAGGTAAAAAAATGAAGGGACCAAAAAGTAAAAAAATAAGGGTCATAAAACAATGTGGAATATTTTAGAAAATAAAAAATGTGATATAGTGGCCTTGTAATAAACAGTGAGAAAAATCTGAGGGGGAATAAAAATGAGTTTTAGAAAATTTGCAGTAGCATGTATGTGTGTGATGCTAGCAGTGGGGGCAACAGGATGTGGACAGAAGGGAACAGGTACAGCTTCTACAGATACATCTAAAGGAGCATCAGGTAATTCAATCACATATTGGGCAGCTATGAATGGTAATGTTACGCCAGTAGCTCAAAACTATGCAGAAGTAGAATACTATAAGCAGTTAAAAGAAAAAACAGGTGTTGCTATAGAATTTTTACATCCACCAGTAGGTCAAGAAACAGAACAATTTAAACTCTTAATTGCTTCAAGAAAAGATTTACCAGATGTTATTCAAGCACAATGGTTAAGTGAATATCCAGGTGGGCCAGAAAAAGCAGTTAAAGATGGCATTATTATTCCTTTAAATGAGTATTTAGATTTAGCACCAAACTATAAAGCAGCAATGGAAGCTAATCCAGAAATGTTTAAGCAATGTAAAACAGATGAGGGAACCATTTATGCTTTCCAAGGACTTAACCAAAGTGATACAAAAGCGTTCTCAGGTCTTGTTTTAAGAGAAGACTGGTTAGAAGAATTAGGACTTGAAGCACCAGAAACAATTGATGAGTGGGAAACAGTCCTTAGAGCTTTTAAAGATCAAAAGGGAGTAGAAGTACCATTAAGTGTTAAAGCTTTAGACTTATCAAACTCACTTAACTTATTTAATGCAGCTTATGAAGTAGGAATTGATTTCTATTTAGATGATAATGGTGATGTACAATATGGTCCAATTCAACCAGGTTATAAAGAATATTTAACAACATTAAATAGATGGTACAATGAAGGATTATTAGATCCAGACTTTGCTTCTATTGATAGTAAGATTATAGATTCTAACATTATTAATGGTAAGACAGGAGCTACTTTTGCATGGATTGGTAGTAGTTTAGGAACATGGTATAAAGCAGCAACTGATGAAGGGTATGAACTTGTAGGGGTACCAAATCCTGTACTGAATAAAGGAGATGAAGGTAAGTTCTTATCTGGATATACAAATAGTATTGCAGGACCTGCAGCAGCTATTACGACAACAGCTGAAAATGTAGAAGAAATCGTGAAAATGTTTGACTATCTCTATACAGAAGAAGGTGCATATCTTAAAAACTTTGGGGTAGAAGGACTTACCTATAATATGGAAGATGGTAAACCTATTTATACAGACCTTATCTTAAATAATCCAGATGGTTTATCTATTGGTCATGCAATGGGTAAATATATTCAAGCTAACTATGGTGCACCTGGACTTTGTGAAATGCCAGATTACCAAGAACAGTACTATCAATTAGATGCTCAAAAAGAAGCGAGAGTAGCCTTTAATAAATATGCAGCTAATGCAGGAGAACATGTCCTTCCACCAATTACAGCAACATCAGATGAATCTAAAGATTTGGCAACTATTATGACTGAGGTAGGTACATATAAAGACGAAATGTTCGTTGCTTTTGTAACAGGTGCAGAATCTCTAGATAACTTTGATAAGTATGTAGAGCAAATTAAGAAATTTGGTATTGACCGTGCAATTGAAATTAAAGAGGCTGGTGTTGAAAGATACAATGCAAGGTAAGTAGCGTAAAAAGAGGGGACCAAACCAGGTCCCCTTTTAAAGAAAGGGGAGAAAAAATGGCAAAAGTAGCATTAGTGCAGGGGGAAGAAGTTAAGAAGCCAAAGGTATCTTTAGGAACAAAAATTAAGAAAGAGTGGAATCGTAATAAGTATGTATATGCATTAGCCATTCCACTTATCGCTTATTATGCAATCTTTCATTACGGGCCTATGTATGGTATTGTAATGGCTTTTCAAGATTATAGTATTGTAGACGGAATAAGTGGTAGTCCATTTATTGGATTTGATAACTTTATCAAATTCTTTGAAAGTCATTATTTCTGGAGATTAATTAGAAATACACTAGCACTTAGTATCCAGAATATCCTGTGGGGATTTCCAGCACCTCTTATTTTGGCCTTATTGTTAAATGAAGTAAAACGCAAAAAATTTAAAAAAGCTGTTCAAACTATTACTTACTTACCACACTTTATCTCCCTTGTAGTTGTATGTGGTATGCTCAATCAATTTTTAGCAAGAGATGGGTTCATTACCAATCTTTTAGCAAGTTTGGGATTAGTAGAACAGACAAATTTACTGGCTATAAAAGAATATTTTAGAACGATTTATGTGGCCAGTGGTATTTGGCAGGAGATTGGATGGGGAACTATTATTTATTTAGCAGCTCTATCAGGTGTGGATGAACAACTTTATGAGGCTGCTGCAATAGATGGTGCTAATAGACTTAAACGTCTTATTCATGTCACCTTGCCATCCATTGCACCAACAATTATTATGCTGCTCATACTTAGAGTAGGTCAGGTTATGAGTGTGGGATTTGAAAAAGTAATTTTGCTGTACAATCCACAGACGTATGAAACAGCAGATGTGCTATCAACTTATATTTACCGTTATGGACTAGGAGGAAGTTTTGACTATGGCTATACAACAGCCATCGGTCTTTTCTCATCTGTAATTAATTTCGTTTTAGTCATCTTAGCAAATCAGTTTAGTAAAAAAGTTTCAGAGACAAGTTTGTGGTAAAGGAGGATAAAGATGGTAGGTAAAGGGAGTTTAGGTGAAAGAATATTTGATAAGTTTAATATAGTCTTGCTTACATTCATAACGATTATTACATTGTATCCTGTTATCTATGTATTATTTGCCTCTTTAAGTGATTCTAATGAATTACTTGCACATACAGGATTACTCTTTAAACCACTAGGTATTAATGTAGATGCTTATCAGGCCGTTATAAATAATCCTAATATTGTAACAGGTTATTGTGTTACCTTATTTGTAGTAATCGTAGGAACTTTTTTAAATGTATTTGTTACAGCTGTTTCAGCATTTGTATTAACACGTAAGCAGTTTCCGCTTAATAAAGTACTCTTAGTATTTATCGTATTTACCATGTACTTTGGTGGGGGAATGATACCTAGATATTTATTTATTAATGATACTTTAGGAATGGGAAATAGCATATGGGCGCTTATGCTTCCAGGCCTTATTTCTACATATAATCTTATTATTATGAGAACTAATTTTCAATCTATACCAGATAGCTTAGAGGAATCAGCCAAAATAGACGGCGCTAATGATATTACAGTTTTCTTCAAAATTATTTTGCCATTATCTAAAGCAATTATTGCGGTTATGGTACTTATGTATGGAGTTGGACATTGGAATGCATGGTTTGATGCTATGTTATTTATTAGATCGAGAGATTTATATCCACTGCAAATTATATTAAGGGAAATTTTAATATCAAATTCTACAGATAGTATGATTGCTAGTGGAGCAGGTGGAGATATAGAAGCTATAGGTGAAAGTATTAAGTATGCAACCATTGTTGTATCAACCGTACCGATCTTATGTGTGTACCCATTTGTACAAAAGTATTTTACAAAAGGGGTCATGATAGGGGCAGTAAAAGGTTAATAGGATAGGCTTAAAACACGTATTAAAGAGATAGTAAAGAATAATTCATAATATAAACCTCTTAAAGTATAACTAGGTGTTAAACTTTAAGAGGTTTAGTTATTAAAAAATTAAAATAGATTTTAAAATAGCGCTGAGTTACTTTGGAATAGCACTTAACGATTCACTATAATTGATGACAGTTTGCTTTATATGAGGTGGGCTTGGTGTAAATACAAATAAAGAAAATAAGGTAAGATAAAAAATTCAAACTATTTCATAATATTTTGGTGAATGATAGAGTATAAATATTAAATGTTTATAGTTTTTCTTGAATGATTTACGTATAACTACCCCGGGAGTATGTGTGAACTATTTCTGGGGTAGTTTTATACCCAAAACTTAGGTTGAAGTATGAAATTTAATGGGATTATTAGTAGTTTGGTGTAGAGCATCTTAAGGAGTGAAAAGATTAGGTGTGAGAGGAGAATGACATGATTAAATTTAGAAGACTTTCTCAGGATGAATTTGAAAGGTATAAGGCCTATTCAGTCCAGGATTATGCACAGGACTTAATACGATCAGGAAATGAAACAGAAGAGAGCGCATTAGAAAGTTCCATCAATGAGTTTAATGAATTATTCAGAAAGAAATGGCCTTTATTTTTGACTTCTTCATATGCGAAGCATTTAGAAATAAGGGATATGGAACACGTACGTTATATGAAGTAGAGAAGGATGCAAAGCAATATGCATATGGAAAAGCAGATAGAGATTAATTAAGGGTTGTATGAAAGTGATCCAAGAGATGATCAATTTGAGTATAATCTGAGTTAATATAAGCATGAAATAAGCTTATAAGAAATATCTATGGAGGACGAAGGGATGAATAGGAAGAAGCTGAGCAGGATTATTTTAGGAATAGGTATGCTAGTAGGTATCCAGACAACAGCATGGGCAAAACCAGTAGAGACAACATTCTTTCTAAATGGCAAAGAAAGCTATGATGTTGAAGTTGTAGTGAAAAATGATGTGACTTATGTACCACTAAGACTTGTAGGGAAAGAATTAGATGCTCAGGTTGAGTATGATGCAATTAGTAAAAAAGTAACGATTGTTAAAGATAAAGAGAGGTTAGAAGTACCTATAGGCAGTAAGAAGGGAGTTTTAAATGGTGAAGAGGTAGAACTTATAAGTCCTATGTTTATACATACCAATGAGTGGGGAGAAAGTCTTACCTATATACCACTTAGAAATATCTTTGAAATACTAGAGGGAATAGTAGACTATAATGAGGACTATAGATTCATCAATGCTTATAACCCTAATCACAATGCGTATAAGGCGTTAGAAGACTTAAAAAGTGATGATTTGACAGCTTATCGTTTTGCACAATTAGCATTGCCAAGAGTAAATGGAGAAGATGTATACCCTGGTGGGGGCTATGGAGAATCTTATATCTTCCCACTTAACACAAAATCAAACTATTTCTTATTAATAGGAGACCCTTCCTTTGATATGCCTATTCAGACAATAGCTTACTATGAAATAGAAAATGGCGTGGCGTATTGTAAATGGTTCAAAGAAGTGAGAGGAGACGAAGAAGGTAGGCCTCATACACAAGAGACTGTATTTGACCGTTATTTAGGGGAAGGCAATGTGACACAGGAGGTAGGGACTTTACCAGAATTAGCAGAGCGTATTTTTATAGTTTTTCATAGCAGTTCTATGACAGACCCAACACCAGAAGATGATATGAGTATTTATTATGAGTATGTAGATATAAGGAATAAAGTCGGTCTACTTGGAGTAGAAGGTATGTATGGTGTGCCAGAGGATATAGCTTTAGAATACCCTATCTTTAGTCCATATGGTGATAGACATATTCTTTCAAAAGTAGATGAAGTAAGTTTAGCTGCTATGTTGGAGGCGTATAAATGAGCTACTTCAGGGGAATTTTAGGCCTAAAATTTAGAAGGAATTATAAAGCTTAATGAGGTTATTAAGAGAAAGGCTTTTTGAAGGGGGAGATATATGAGGCGTTATATAAAACTTATTTTCTGTATAGGGCTAATAGGTATTTGTTTTATCTTCAACCTGGTCTTATTTCAGACTGAGCAGCTTAAGCAACCTGTATTTCTAAAACATTACTATGAGTTAGGATTAGAGGAGTCTACAATTTTTACTATAGGGTGTTTGATGAATAAAGGCGATACAAGGGAGCTTGTTCAAATAGAATTTCCAGAACTTACAGGAGAAGGACATTTCTTTAGAGTGAGATTAGACAATCAGTTTAACCTTAATGCGCATCATGATAAACGAGAGTACTGGATCGAGTATCATTATAAGGGTGAAGGCATGCCTATACAAGAAGAGATAAGTTTAACAAGGGCAAAAGTGATGTTCGATAATGGTGAGGAAATGGATATACCTATTGGGCAAATCATCTTTTATCCTGTAGAACATGAAAGAAATATACTAGAGCATGGTATGAGTCATGCATCTAGTTCAGGAGAGACCTCTTTTAGTGGAATTTTTACTGAAGATGTTCGTTTTCGTGGTATAAAAAGTACGCTAGATCCTTTGGTGAAAGATCTTATAGAAATTCGAATTAATGGCATGCCACCTGAGCCACAGTCTTTTAAACAGGGGATGGCATGGAAATTAGAAGGCAAGATGGAGATAGCCCCAAAGGATCCTAGGAGAGTTAATTATTATGAAATTCAAAGTAGAATCTATTTTGAAGACCTTAAGGGAGAAGAGATTGTGGACCAGGTTCTAAATCTGAGATACACACCCTATTTTGGTAGGACAGAGAGCTACAAATATCTTAGGGAAGAGGGGGGAATGAGATGAAATATGAAGGTTATAGAAGGATATTTTTAGGGACATTACTTGTACTTGTTAATATTAAAATGGGTAGTCTAGTTATCTTCCCAGATATTGTGGGCTATATAGTCATTGCTGTAGGTATAGGTATGCTCCTACAAGAACATCACCATAAGGCATTAAGGGTAGCGAGATGCTTAAGCTGGGCTATAGTTATAGTAGAAGGTGTAACTTGGCTTTTATTCAGAGGGGATTTGAGGCTAGTAGGATGGTCAGAAGGCATTATGAAATTAGTAATGCGATATCTAATTATAGAAGCAGAAAAAGTGAGTATGGAGTTGAAAGCAGAAAAGAAGGTATGGAAGAAAAAGCAAAATATTTATTTGCTACTTCATACCTTATCTTTAATAGGCCTAAGTTTTAGGATGAATGCCGTTGCTATCTCAGCAGTGTTTATAGTAGTAGCTATAAGCTATGAGATTTACTGGCTAAATATACTTGCTCAGCTAAAGCAAAAATTTAAGAGAGTTCCATAAGAAAAGGCGAATAGATTAGATAGTTTATAGGGGGATATAAATGTTTACTTTTTTAAATGATTTTGACACACTTTCAGATGAAAAAATAACTTTAAAAGTCTGTGAAAAGTTTCAAGGAAATGATGTATTGTTGCCGTTTTATTATTATGATATCTATGATAATGGTACTGGAGAGCGTATAGGTAAGATGAGTATACGTATTGGTCACAATTACCATTCTTATTATAATGGCCACATTGGATATGAAATTGATGAACTTTATCGTGGAAATGGCTATTCTTATCATGGGATTATGTTGGTGGTTGCTGTGGCAAGAGCCCATCAGATGGAATCACTTTATTTAACTTGTAAAGTTTCAAATGTAGCATCAAGAAAGATTATTGAAAGAACGCATGCTACACTTCAAGAAATTGCTAAGATACCTAGAGACTGCTTCTTTTGGCGTGAGGGCATTGAGGACTATTGCATTTATCTTTTAAGACTCTAACTTTCATTTAATGGATCTAGCTTATCAGACTTAATCGTTGGTACTTATGAAATGGAAAAGATGGATGGAATTGTCGGATATTGAAGGAACATTAAATAAATAATATGCAAATAGTGTCATTTATTAGGATGATAGCATAGGTTATTAGGGGAAAGTACTTTTGGTGCTACCGATATGAAACGAGGAGGAATAGCCTATGTGTTGTAGATGTAACCAACAGTGTTGTAGAAGAGACTGCGGAAGATGCTGTAGAGGAGAATGTGGAAGATGCTTTAGAGGAGAATGTGGAAGAGACTGTGGAAGAGAATGTGGAAGATGCTGTAGAGGAGACTGCGGAAGAGACTGTGGAAGATGCTTTAGAGAAGACTGTGGAAGAGACTGTAGAAGAGACTGTAGAAGTCAGAGAGACAGAGCACTTGATAGAGCAATTAGAGAGTTGGGGAGAATTCCATGTAGAGAAGTATGCTGTTCAAGAAGAGATTGCTGTAGATAATTAAGAGCGTTAAAAATTGCACGGAGAATTATTGTTCCGTGCAATTTTTAAGGTGGGAAGGTAGCAGGGCTATTAGATTTTAAATTTATTCCCATTACAATAATATATGTGTCATAGATGTCGTTGATTCGATTATAAAATTTAAACTATTGCATAATATTTTTGCAAATGATAGAGTATAAATATGAAATGTGTATAACTACCCCTGGAATATGTCTGAGCTACTTCTGGGGTATTTTTATACCCAAAATTCAGGATGAATTTGAAAGGGATAATGCCTATTCAGCCAAGGATCATGCATAGGCATTATATAAAAATTAAAATAATAGAAAGAGGGATTTTCATGAGTAAAAAGATTAAAGTAAAACCAGGAAAAAGTCAATCTATGGTAGGATTCTTTATAGGTATTCTATTTTGTGCAATAGGATTATTTGCTGTAATTCCTACATTCGGAGCTTTTGGAGTGCTTTGGAGTGTTATGGCACTTATTGTTACAGTGACCAATGGTATTAATGCCTTTTCGGATAAGGGAATTGCTACACATAGCATTGAAATAGAAGATACAGACAAGTTGAGTCAAGAGAAAGAAAGTATTGAATCAAGGCTAGAAAAACTAAAAGGTCTTTATGAGCAAAAGCTCATTACAGAAGAAGAGTATGAGAAGAAGAAAAATGAATTACTTAAAGAGTTATAGGAGAGCTTTATTTAGGTATAGTCATCTATGAAGGATGGCCTTGTTTCAATTATAAAAAAGCTTTAAAAAATTTAGGGGGTAGTTTGAATGAATACTTATAATAAATTTCTCAAATTAGGCCTAGACGCATCTTTCATAGGATTTCAAAAAGGTGATGAAGAAGGTGGATATTTTTGCACACCTATTGGTGCAAAAGTGATTGGATGGTATATCTATTAGCAAATGATTTTGAAATATTTCTACGTTTTTAATATAGTTAAAGCCATAATTTAAATAGGATGATTAGAGGTGTATTATGCAGCAGTGCTTAATGAGTCAAGAAGATTTACAAAAGATCATGAAGAAAGTGTTTAAAAAAGAGTATGAAGTCATGACTATTACAAGGCTACTAGGAGGGGCGCAAAAGGGTACTTATAAAGTAGAGTGTTCAAACAAGTTTGCCTATGTACTTTATATATGGGATGCATCTTTAAGTTATTTTGAAAACGTACATACAGAAGAAGCATTTACTTCAAATAGTGCATTTTTATTTAAACAAAATTATGATTTACTTATGGCTCATCATATAAGGGTGCCTGAACTCTATCATATAGATTTAAGTAAGGCTATCTTTCCTTTTGAATATGCATTAGTGCAGTATATTGATGGAGGAGAATTAGAAGATTTACTGTATAATCCCCAAGTAGATACTACCTCCATTATAATGGATTTAAAGGAGAATATGAGAAAGCTTCATTGTATTAAAAGCTCTAGGGTAGGGGACTTGAAGTATACTAGAGAAGAACATTTTTCCTGTAAAGCATATATTAAAGAATCTTTAGATGATGCACTCTTATATCTCTTTGAACATTATGAACCGATTGCAAGACTAAAAAAGCAGTTAATAGATGTAAGTCATATGCTTTATGCAAACATTGAAGAAAGAAAAGAGTATGCGCTTATCCATTTTGAACTCGGACCTAATCATGTTATGGTAGACCAGAAAGGCCATACCTATCTCATAGACTTCGAAGGTATAAAGTATTTTGATTTAGAATATGAATATAGTTTCTTGCAGCTGCGTTTTGGAAAATACTATTCTGAGCTAAGTAGTTTAGAGGTAGATAATCATAGAATGAAGTATTATTTATTTTATCATCATATTGCAGCTATAGAGGGGGCGCATCAGCTTCTTACACAGGATTATTACAACTTAGAGGCTGTTAATGACATGATACACTATAACTATGAAGCAATTCTTAAAAGCTATTTAGAATGTAGGTATGAATCTTAGTCTCCTTCTTTAGAGCAAGCGAATTCAATTTTAAGAGGCATTATGATTGTCTAGAATATTTTTATATAAAAAAATCTGTTTACTACATAATGATATCTATATATGTGATGAGTATAGTCATGTCAGTATTGGTATTATAGAAAAGTTAATGTACTAGTCTATAGCATGTTTATAATTTTAGAATTTATATGGACTGAAAAACGAAGATGTATTGTTAAAGAAAATTGAAAATAAAGTGGATAAAAGCCTTGTAAACATTAAGTTTATAAGGCTTTTACTGCTATATAGCATATTGTGGGTTCAATAAAATAAAGCATTAAGATGTAATGATCTATAAAATAAATATAGTTTAAGAGATATTTGGTCTAATAAAGACATTTTGATATTTAGAATTAAAAAGATAAAGTTCTAGTAACAAGGCAAGTAAGGATTAATAACAAAGTAGGTAAGGATTAGTAACAA
>JAHLFD010000187.1:0-15359 GCA_018883975.1 Candidatus Niameybacter stercoravium | reverse complement strand
CCCTATTACTTTCTCATTATTTTGAATCTCACTTGGTGTACCCCTTGCAATAACCATACCATAGTCAATTACAACCAATCTTTCACAAATAGACATCACTAAATTCATATCATGTTCAATAAGCAAAATGGTCATATTAAACTGATCTCGAATAAGTTTAATTGTCTGCATCAATTCATTGGTTTCATTAGGATTCATTCCTGCTGCAGGCTCATCTAATAAAAGAAGTTTTGGACTACCTGCTAAGGCACGGGCGATCTCAAGCTTACGTTGTTTCCCATAAGGTAAATTCATACTGAGCTCATAGGCATATTCATCTAGTTCAAAAATTTTAAGGAGTTTCATAGCCTCTTCTTCAAGCCATGCTTCCTCTTTCTTATAACGTGGTAAATGTAAAATACCTTCTAGAGGAGAATACTTTAGCCTATTATTAAAAGCAACTTTTACATTATCAATAACGGTCATTTGTTTAAACAGTCTAATATTCTGGAAAGTACGTGTAATTCCTTTTTTTACAATTTGATGTGTCTTTAAATGGTCAATACGTTCACCATTAAATGTAATAGAACCTTCTGTTGGTGTATAAACGCCTGTAAGTAAGTTAAATACAGTTGTTTTTCCTGCTCCATTAGGTCCTATAAGTCCTATAAGCTCCCCTTCTTCTATTTGTAAATCTAGTTCACTAACTGGTTTAATCCCACCAAAGTTAACACTCATTTTATGTACTTCTAATAAAGCCATATTACTCCTCCTTTCCTATACTTATATTTTGTTTTTCTCTAAATTTTAATTTATTTTTCAATCCTAATTTATCTAAAATAAGTCCTACCGTAATACCTTTTGCCTTACATACCATCATACTAATAAGTACTAAGGAATAAATAAGCATACGATATTCTGAAAAGGCACGTAAAACCTCATTTAATACCCCTAATACAATAGCTGCAATAATAGTTCCACTTAAGCTCCCCATTCCCCCTAATACAACAATGATTAAGTATTCAATAGAATTAAGGAAACCAAAGCTACTTGGGCTTAATACTTGTAAGTAGTGGGCATAAAGTCCACCACCAATACCTGCGAAGAAAGCTGCAATAGCAAAGGCAAAAGTCTTATAGTAGAAAGTAGAAATCCCTACGCAATCTGTAGCAATCTCATTTTCACGAATAGCAATAATAGCACGTCCATGTCTAGATTTAATAAGTAAATAAAGTGCAGCGACAATTACAATGGTAATAAAAAAGGTTACAGTGAAATTACTATAGCTAGGTATACCTGATAAACCTTTAGCACCATTAGTAACTTTAAGGTTATTTAGTACAATACGGATGATTTCTCCAAAGCCTAATGTAATAATCCCTAAATAATCTCCTCTTAAACGAAGTGCAGGAATTCCAATTAAAATACCTATAAAAGCAGCAAATACGCCTCCGCATAAAAGTGCAATAGGAAATTCTAAGACTGCAGGAAGGTTTAAATTCATAGTAATAAGTGCTGATGTATAGGCTCCTACTGCCATAAAACCTGCATGCCCTAGAACAAGCTCACCTAAGTAGCCTGTTACGAGAGTTAGAGAAGAGGCCATAATCACATTGATTAAAATCGCTACAATAACACCACTAAAATAAGAGTTAATCACACCTAATGATAAACCTATCATAAGAAAGAGATAAGTAAGGAGAAGGCTTCCTAAAATGATTAAAGATTTGTTTTTGTTTTTCATCCTGATCACCTACACTTTCTCACGTACATTCTTACCTAGAATACCTGCTGGTTTTAGTAAGAGTACTAAAATTAAGATTAAAAATAAAATAGCATCTGCCCATAAAGAAGCATCAGGCCAGAAAGCTGATAAAAAGCCTTTTGTAATACTTTCAATAATACCAAGTAAGAATCCTCCTAGCATAGCACCTGGTAAAATTCCAATTCCTCCAAGTACTGCTGCAATAAAGGCTTTGAGTCCCGGCATAACTCCCATTAAAGGTTTGATTTGGGGATAGGCCATAGCAAAAAGAATACCGCCTATTGCCCCAAGTGCTGAACCAATAGCAAAAGCAATAGAAATGGTTTTATTAACAGAAACACCCATTAAAGCCGCTGCTTTAGCATCTTCTGAAGCGGCACGCATAGCTTTCCCAAGCTTTGTCTTTTTAATAAATAGCTCTAGTGCAATCATAAGAAATACAGAAAGACCTAATGAAATAATCATAATCTGACTGATTTGAAGTGACCCAATTTGGATAGGTGCAAGTGAAAGTGTAGGGAATGGTTTTGAACTCGCCCCAAACAAAATAGTAAATAATGTTTCTAAGAAAAAGCTTACCCCTATAGCTGTAATAAGTGCCCACATACGTGGTGCATTTCTAAGTGGTTTATAAGCCACTTTTTCAATACCCATACCAATAAGTGCACAACTAGCCATTGAAATAATAATAGCTATTGGCAGTGGTAAATTAAAAACCGTAATCATCATAAACGCAATATAAGCGCCTACCATCATAATATCTCCATGAGCAAAGTTAATAAGTTTAACGATGCCGTATACCATTGTATACCCTAAAGCAATAAGTGCATAAATACTCCCAATATGTAAACCATTAAGTATCTGCTGTATCAATAATGTTCCATAATCCATACTTCATCCCCCTCTATCTCTGATTTTACATAAATCCTATAAAAGCTTTAAAATTACTCGGAGGCAAGGCCTCCGAGAATAAATGTTTTCTGATCTATTTATTATTTTACTGCATCAAGTTTTTTATAAAGTGTATTTTGGCCTTCTTTAATTTCAATAACAGATACAGATTTAACTGGATTTCTATTCTCATCAAAAGTAATATGACCTGTTACACAATCTAAAGAAGTATTTTGCATTGCAGCGATAATAGCATCAGCTTCTGTACTTTCACAAGTTTTAATCGCTTCAATTAAGATTTTTGCTGCGTCATATCCAAGTGCTGCAAAAGCATTTGGTTCTGCATCATATGTAGCTTTATAATTACTAATGAAATCTTGTACAATTACTGCATCATCTTCTACTGTATAATGGTTAACAAAATAACTACCTTCTACAGCTTCTGGATTATTAACTGTTTTCTCCGTTACACCATCCCAACCATCTCCACCAATAAAGGTAGATGTAATACCGATTTCTCTTGCTTGCGTTGTAATAGTTGCAATAGTTTCATAGTAATCTGGAATCACAACGACATCTGCATTAGCATTCTTAATATTTGCTAAGATTGGTTTAAAATCTACGTCATTTTTTCCATAGTTTACTTTTTCTATTACGGTTCCACCAGCTGCTGTGAAAGCGGCTTCAAAAGCTTCAGCAATACCTGTTGAATAATCCTGTTCTGAGTTAATCATAACTGCTGCTGTTTGAGCCTTTAAATCTTCTGTTGCAAATTTAGCTAAAAGTTCTCCTTGAGCAGGGTCTACATAGCATGCTCTAAAAATGTTTGGACCAATTGTTGTAATACCAAGCTTTGTCCCCGTTGGTGTAATCATTGGTATATTTTTTTCTGCTGCTAAGTTAGCAATCGTTTCAGTTGTACTACTAATATCAGAGCCAATAAAACCAATAACTTTATTATTATCTACTAACTTTTTGAAAGCATTTGTAGCATCTACTTGACTTGCTTTATTGTCTTCTAATATAAATTCAATTTGTTTACCAAGTACTCCGCCATTTGCATTGTATTCGTCTATAGCAAGCTTTACTCCATTACTTGTTGCAATTCCGTATTGTGCAGCTTCACCTGTTAGGTCAAAGCTTCCTCCTATTTTAATTGTATCTGAAGAAGCATCTGCTTTTTGGCATCCTACAAAAGATAAAGTGCCCATCATAGCTACTAATGCTATTGCTAATAATTTTCTTGTTTTCATAATATCACTCCGCCTTGTTTTTTGATTTATATTTGACATTATACTAATTTTAAATTGCAATTTCAATACAATTTTTCTAAAAAAATATAGTTTTATGTATCTTTATTAAAATACTAAACATGATATATGAATTATAATCTTTCATAAAATTCATTTTAAATTATTTTCTAATTTTATTTTTCGTTTTTATGTTAACATATAATTTAAAAACAAAAATAGCTTCAGGGCTTGAACCTTTAGAAATACATTTGCTACAATAATATTATATAGAAAGGATGTTTTCTTATGATTTACATAACTCATTCACACTCTTTAGACTTTAGTATAGAATCTCCTGCACACTGCTATTTAGATTTGGAAACAACTGGTCTTTCTAAAATTCATGATACCATTGTTTGTATAGGCATTTCCTTTAAAAAGGAAGATACTTATCAGTCTTGTCACTGGATTATAGAAACTATAGAAGAGGAGTCACTTCTTATTGAAACCTTTTTAAAGGAAGTAATGCGCTTTGAAAAAATTTACACTTATGGTGGCAAGCACTTCGAATGGCCTTTTATTCTTCAAAAAGCAGAAATCTACGGGCTAGATACTTCGTCTCTTACCACTCTTCATCTAGTAGATTTAAAATCTTCAAAGCGTGCCAGAACCCTTATAGAAAATGACATAGGTTTTAACAGAATCCTCACAACCTCAGGCCGAGAGCTTGCTAAACTCTGTAAACTTACCTTAACTTCATCTCCTATTGACTATAGTACGCTGATTTCAGAACATAACAAGGAAGAACTTTTAAGCCTGATGACTATTTATCACTTCTATAAATTTTTAGATAGACTAAATCATGCCCAACTTATAGATTATACCTTTGAAGAAGTAGCTTTAACCTTCTATTTATCTCCTTCTTATGTCTATCCTTATTCCTTCAAATATCAGCTAGGTCATTATGAATGCCTGTATGATGCTTCACTTAACCATTTCTCTTTATCTATTAATGCTTTAGCATTAAAACTTAAAACCTATCTTCCCCCTAGTGACTACTATATTGTAGAAGGTAGCTTGATGCACAAATCCCTAGCTAAACTTCTACCTGCTTCTATGCGTACTAAAACTACTAAATCTACCTGTTATCTTGAACAAGAAGGGCTTTATTTACCTCTTAAACTGTCTAATCAATCTCTTTATTGGGAAGATGAACAAAAGCAAATTTATACACTCTATAACCAAGAATCACTCTCTCCATTTCTTGATGAAATTCTAAAATTAGGCATAAAAAAATTAGCCCAAAGACTTTAAAGTCTTTGGGCTAATTTTAATTTCTAGATATATTATTGGGTATCCATACCTTTAAGTACTTCTAGCACTTCTTCAATCACATCTTTAGGTGTAGACGCACCTGCTGTCACACCTACTTTATCCTTAGATTTAAACCATTCTGCATTAAGATCCTTAGCCTCTTCTATGCAATAAGTATCTTGGCAATAAGACTTACATATTTCAAAAAGCTTTTGTGTATTAGAACTAAAACTACTTCCAATTACAATCATAGCATCTACTTCTTTAGAAATCTCTTTGGCCTCTTCTTGCCTTTCAGAGGTAGCATTACAGATTGTATTAATGAACTTCACATCATAGTCTGCTTCTTCTAATAACTTAACAATTCCATCTACAACTTCTTTTTTATAAGTTGTCTGAGATACAATTAAGTACTTCTTATTTAAGTCAAGCTCTGTAAAATCTACATCTTCTTTATTTTTATAAATGATACAACCTTCTTTGGTCCATCCATTAATCCCAATAATCTCAGGATGCTTAGCATCTCCGATTACAATAATACGATAACCTTCTTTTTCATATCTACTTACCAGCCTATGAATTTTAGTTACATAAGGACAAGTTGCATCTAGTACTTCAATATTTTTTGATTCTGCTTCCTTATAAACAGCTTCTGGTACACCATGGGCCCTGATAATGACTTTTTCCATTGGAATATTGTCCAAAGCCTCTACTGATTCTATACCTTTTTGTTTAAGTTTTCTTGTTACCGTTTCATTATGAATAATATGTCCAAGTGTATAGGTTTTCTTATCTTCTTCAGTTTTAAAGGCCATATCTACAGCGCGATGTACACCAAAGCAAAAACCTGCACTTTTTGCTAAAATAATTTCCATTTGTTACACTCCTATAGTCTTTCTTGCAAAAGGTGTGCAATACGCTCAATAATCTCCTCTATAGAAAGTGAAGTCGTGTCAATCTCGATACCATCATCAGCTCTTTTAAGCGGTGACACCTCACGATTAGCATCTTGATGATCTCTTTCTTGAATTTCTTTAAGAAGCACATCATAAGCTACTTCCATACCTTTTGTCTTATATTCCAAAAGTCGTCTGTTTGCACGCTCTTCGGCAGAAGCGGTCAAGAAGATTTTAAGTGTTGCCTGAGGCAGTACAACTGTTCCAATATCTCTCCCATCCATGACAACAGATTTAGTTGCTGCAAGTTTTCTTTGCATATCTACTAAAGCTTCTCTTACCGCTTTATAAGTAGCTACTTTAGAAGCGGCAGCTGCTACTTCTTGTGTACGAATAGCTGTGCTTACATCTACTCCATTTAAGTAAATCTTCTGTGCATTGTCTTCATAAATAATGTCAATACCTATTTGACCAAGTGCACTATTTACTGCATCTTCATTCGTATAGTCTATATTGTTTTGTATACAGAAAAGCCCTACCGTGCGGTACATAGCTCCTGTGTCAATATAAGTACAACGTAGGTTCTGTGCTAAACGCTTAGCAATAGTACTCTTCCCTGCACCTGCCGGCCCATCAATTGCAAGCGTAAAACGACCTAAGTCTGGTCTTAACTTCTTAGCACCTTTTAAATATTGATGACAAACTGTCTGTTGCACTAAAGCCTCACTCTGACATAATACAGCTATACGGATACATTTTTCAAGTGAACCTTTCACATACATTTCCTGCAAGCACATTAAAGCAGCTTCTGTAATCCCCAAGTTTCTTGCTGCTACTGCTGGATAAACCGCATCCAAGTCTTTTGTACAAGTAAAGGTAATTTGTATAATATCTTTTTTATCTATTTGATTAGCTGTTAAAATAGCTTCTAAAAGTTCTTGAGACGCTTCTAACATAGCTTCTTTTGTATTCTCTGTTGTAATAGCCCCACGAATGGCAACAATATTCATTTTATCCCTCTCTTTAATCGCATTTTTCCTTAATCCCATTCGTCATATTAGGATTATGATTATTCATCTCTCTTGTATCATCATAAACTTCATATTCCATCCAAACAGTCTCTAGGTTATCAAGATTTGTTGAAATTTCATCTTTTTTACGTAAGCTTACTGCCACAATAATAGCATTAATAATACTTAAAGGTGCAACCAGTGAGTCTACAAATGAAATCATCTCACTACGCCCTATTAAAGTTTGCTCTGCATACTGTGCAATAGGAGAAATATAGCTATCTGTAATAGCAATAACACCGGCCTTTTTAGAACGCGCATATTCTAAAGCTTTTAAAATACGCTTAGAATAGCGAGGAAAACTGATCCCAATAATAACATCATTGCTACCAATATGATGAATAATCTCGAAAATTTCACTAATACTGTTTGTATTAATCACTCTTACTCTAGGGAAGATAATATTAAAGTAAAATCCTAAAAAGCTTGCAAGTCCCGCACAACTACGTACCCCTAGTATATAAATAGTGTCTGCATTAATGATTTTATCAATAGCTTGTTCAAATACTTCTTCATCTACTTGCTCAATTGTATAAGCAATTTTTTCCTGGTCTGTTTGAAGCACACTCTTTAATACATGTTCTGTATCAATACGGTCTGTCGTTACTTCAAGACGTTGCATAGCTGTTAGTTTACTCTTAACAAGTTCTTCTAAAGCTTCTTGGAATTTAGGGTAGCCATCGTAACCTAATTCATTTGCAAATCTTACAACGGTTGATTCACTTACCCCCACTATTGTTCCAAGTTTAGCTGCTGTCAGGAATACTGCCTTTTCATAATGCTCTAAAATATAATTGGCGATTAATTTTTGCCCTTTACTTAGCTTGGGCATACTCTTTTTAATACGCTGAATCAGATCGTTATTCATTATTCATTTCCTTTCAATCACGTAACTTTATCATTACATCTAGTATCATTATATAATATATTTGTATTTTGACAACGATATTTTACTATTTATCACATAAAAAGACTACAGAACAGCTTATTTCGTCCTGTAGTCTACCTATAACTCACAAATTATACGGGGTAAGCTTTATTTTTTTTGTCTGCTACTGCCAAATCCACTTTTTTCTCCTTGGCCTCTCTATATTTAAAGAAGTCCATAGCTACTTGTGGGAATAATGCATAAGAAAGAATATCTTCATCTTGTTGTTTATACATAGCCATTTCTTTTTCAAGCGTTTTAAGCTCTGGCTGTAGTAAATCTGCCGGTCTGCAGGTAATAGGTTTTTCATCCCCTATAATTTTCTTAACAATTTCTTCTTTAATTGGTACTGGCGTACTACCATATTTCCCTCTTACTATATCTTTTGATTCTTTAGATACCATTTTGTATCTTTCTCCTGCAAGTACATTAAGCACTGCTTGAGTTCCTACAATTTGACTACTTGGTGTAACAAGGGGTACATAACCAAAGTCAGCTCTTACTCTAGGAATTTCTTTTAACACATCATAGTATTTATCTTCTGCATTCTGCCCTTTAAGCTGTGATACAAGATTTGAAAGCATACCACCAGGCACTTGATACCGAAGTGTATTAATATCTACAGAAAGCACTTTAGTATTCATTAACCCACTTGCTAAAGCTTCTTCACGCATTGGTCTAAAATACTCTGTAATTTCGCTTAAAATCTCTTGATTAATACCTGTATCATATGGTGTACCCTTAAACGTTTCAACCAACACTTCTGTTGCTGGTTGAGAAGTCCCCATAGCTAATGGGCTCATAGCTGTATCAATAATATCACACCCTGCTTCAACAGCTTTAAGATAAGTCATAGAAGCAACACCACTTGTATAATGTGTATGAAGCTGAATTGGAAGATTAGTATGGGATTTTAATGCTTTAATAAGTCTTTCTGCCTCATAAGGTACAAGAAGACCCGCCATATCTTTAATACAAATAGAATGAGCACCCATGTCTTCAATACGTTTTGCAAGCTCTATGTAATACTCTAATGTATGCACTTCACTAAGTGTATAAGAAATAGCTACTTGTGCATGCCCACCTTCTTTACGTGAAGCACGTACTGCTGTCTCTAAGTTACGCATATCATTAAGAGCATCAAAAATACGAATAATATCAATACCATTTGCAATACTTTTTTGAACGAAGTATTCTACTACGTCATCAGCATAGTGACGATAGCCTAAAATATTTTGTCCCCTAAAGAGCATTTGTAGTTTTGTATTTTTAACTTCTTTACGAATTTTACGAAGTCTTTCCCATGGATCTTCTTTTAAAAAGCGTAAGCAAGCATCAAAAGTTGCACCACCCCATACTTCCATTGCATAGAAACCTGCTTGGTCCATTTTAGCTGCAATAGGTAGCATCTCTTCTGTCGTCATTCTTGTTGCAATCAATGACTGATGCGCATCTCGAAGTGTTGTATCCATTATTTTAACAGGTCTTACAATTTGATCTGACATAAAAACAAGCCTCCCTTATTAACCGTAAATTGATAGTAATACACCGGCTGCAATAGCTGAACCAATAACCCCTGCCACATTTGGTCCCATTGCATGCATGAGCAAGAAGTTTGTCGGACATTCTTCTTGACCAACTTTTTGTACAACACGTGCTGCCATTGGTACAGCTGATACACCTGCTGCACCAATAAGTGGATTGATTTTCTTACCACTTAAATAGTACATTAACTTACCAAAGAGTACACCACCAGCTGTTCCTACTATAAAAGCAAAGAGTCCAAGCGCTAAAATACCAAGTGTTTTAAAGTTAAGGAATTTTTCTGCACTTGTTGAAGCGCCTACTGAAATACCAAGCAAAATAGTAATAATGGACATCATGGCATTACTTGCTACATCTGCAAGACGATTTGTAGAAGCAACTTCTTTTAAAAGGTTACCAAACATCAGCATGCCTACAAGTGTTCCTGCTGATGGTAAAATAAGTGATACTGCAATGGTTACAACAATAGGAAAGATGATTTTCTCTGTTTTGGATACAGGTCTTAACTGTTCCATTTTAATCATACGTTGTTCTTTTGTTGTAAGTAGCCTCATAATAGGTGGCTGAATAACTGGAACAAGTGCCATATAAGAGTAAGCAGATACCGCAATAGCTCCTAATAAATGTGGCGCCAATTTTGTTGCAAGGAAGATAGATGTTGGACCATCTGCACCTCCGATGATACCGATAGATGCAGCTTCTGGACCATTAAATCCAAGAAGAAGTGCTCCTAAGAAGGCTACGAAAATACCAAGTTGTGCCGCTGCTCCTAAAAGTAAGCTCTTAGGATTAGCAATAAGAGGTGCGAAATCTGTCATTGCCCCTACACCAATGAAGATGAGTGGTGGGAAAATCCCTAATTCTTTTCCCATTCCTATGTAGTATAAAAGTCCACCTGGCTCAATTTTACCTGTAACATCATTCATAACACCCGGATTCATAATACCTACACCTGGTAAGTTTACAAGAAGCATCCCAAATGCAATAGGAATGAGTAAAAGTGGCTCAAAACCTTTGGCAATAGCTAAGTAAAGTAAACCACAGGCAATCAGAATCATTGCAACATACTTAATATCGAGTTGAGCAAGTCCTGAAGTCATAAAGAACTCCTTGACAGAATCTAAAAATACACTGCCTATATTCATTTTTGTTTCCCCCTTTGTAGAGTTAGGCCAAAAGATTAGTTGATAGAAATGATCACATCATTTGCTTCCACCATGTTACCTGCTGATACATTAACAGATGCTACTGTACCTGATGCAGAAGCGAAAATTTCGTTTTCCATTTTCATAGCTTCTAAAATGGCTACTAAATCCCCTTCTTTAATGGTCTGCCCTACACTTACTTTTACATCTACAATTTTACCTGGCATAGGTGCTGCTACCTTATGTGCCCCCGTAGAAGCGACTGGTGCTGGTGTCACTGGCGCTACTGCTTTTGGCGTAGCTTGCGCTACTTGTACTGGTGCCACGTAAGGTGCTGATGCTACACTTGCGCCTGCACCTAACTCTTCTACCTCTACCTCATATGTATTACCGTTAACTGTTACTTGAAATTTTCTCATCACATTGCCTCCCTTAATTTATTTATGCTCTATTTCTATTTACTTGTCTTAAAGAACGTACTTGTAATCTATCTGATGTTGTCCCCAAGCTTGCTGCAATAGTAGCTGTAATAACTGCTACTAGCTCTAAATCATCCCCTATTACAGGAGTCACTTCTTGTTTAATCTCTTCTTGTTTGATAGGGATTTTAACTTCTTTCGCAGGATGTTGTTTATTTTCTATAGCGCTTACAGCCCATCCAACAACTTTGATTAAAAGGATTAGCAAAAGAAGTACCACAAATACCATGACTACTCCTATTAAAAAGACACTGAGTCCATCTACAAATGCGCCAAAATTTAGACTAACTTTCATTAAATTCACCTACCTTATACTGTTGGGTGCTTTTTTAAATGATTTGCAACTTGTTTGGTATAGAGTACTTCAAGTGCAGCGATAACACGTTTTCTTGTTGCTGCCGGTTCAATAATATCATCAATATAACCGTGTCCTGCTACAGCATATACACTACTATGTTCTTCTTCATACGCTTTAACTTTTTCTCGCATAAGCTCAGCTGGATTTTCAGCATTTTGTAGTGCCTCTTCATACATAATTTTTACAGCACTTTCACTATTCATAGTAGAAACTTGTGCTGTTGGCCATGCATAGACATAGTCTGCACCAATATGCTTACTATTCATAAGCGTATAAGCTGTTCCATAAGCTTCTTTAAGAATGACATTTACTTTTGGCACTGTGGCATTTGCAAAAGCAAAGGCAAGCTTACTTGCAGCTTTGATAATACCTAATCTTTCTGTTGCTACAGTTGATTCAATATATTTAATATTAGTAAGTGTTACAATTGGAATGTTAAAACCATCACAGAAGCTTACAAATTGTGTCGTTTTCTGAAGTGCCGCTAAATCCATAGCTTCTTCTTTATTGGCAACAAAACCTACTGTAGCACCATTCATTCTTGCAAAACCAGTGAACACTTTTGCTCCGTACTGCTCCCCTACTTCAAAATACATCCCATTATCTACAATCGAAGCTATAATTTCGCTTATCTGTCTTACATCAAAATCAAAAGCATTAAGACTAGAATCTACTCTATTAAGGTCATCCATACAATTTAAACATGGTGTTTCTTCTTCACTATTAAGTGGTAAGTAAGTGAGAAGTTCTCTTATCTTTCCTATTAGCACTTGCTCACTTTCTTCACCCCATACTGCTAGACCACTTTCGCTTAAGTGTACATCTGCAGTTGCTACATGATCAAAAGATGCATTTTTATCTTCCAATGTATTTGGACTATTTAAATACATTTTCCCATTTTTAGTACTGATAAATGTAAAATCAGATAATCCTGCAATGAAGGACACTCCACCAGCACAGTCACCACTTATAACAGCAATTTGAGGAACCACCCCTGATGCCTCACTCATTTTGTTAAAGATCATACCGTATCCATTAAGTGCTTCAATACTTTCTTCTAAACGCAAACCTACTGTATCAATGAATCCAATAACGGGTGCTCCCATTTTAATTGCATCATCATAAGTTTTTGCAATTTTCTTAGCGTGCATTTCCCCAATAGCACCGCCTAGCACTGTAGGATCTTGGCTATAAACATAGACAAGATTTCCCTCAATGGTGCCATAACCACACACTACGCCGTCAGCAGGCGTGTTAACCTTCTGACCTTTGCAAGTAAAAGTTTTACTTGTAACGAAAGTACCAATTTCAACGAAACTATTCTCGTCGAGTAAATGTGTAACTCTGTCTCTGGCAGTTAGTTTACCTTTATCTAAAGCTGCCTTTTTCGCTTCTTCATCATAGCCATTTAGAATAGCTACTTTGTGAGCTTCCAGTTCAGATAATTTTTGTAATGTGCTCATCTGATACCCTCCAATTAGAAAAATAGATTAAAACAAAGTGTAAAAATCGCCATTTATAGTATACTAAATTAAATTGTTAGAAACAATATATTTTTACACAAAACATCATAATTTTATTATATTTTATCTAATTGATTGATAATTAAGAAACAATTAGGACAAGGCTTTATAACGTTATTTACATTAAGTTGCAGAATAGAAAGTTTTTTCTTGTGCAAACTAGACAAATAATCTTTAACTGCTTCATGTTCTCTGCTTCCTTCTTCATGTCCAGGATAGGTCATCACTACGATCATACCTCCATTTGAGAGTTTTCCAATGGTTTTTTCTATAGCTTCTAAGGTCGTATCTACTCTTGTGACAACAGACTTATCTGCTCCTGGCAAGTAGCCTAAATTGAAGAGTGCCAGATCTATTTCTCCTTCAATATAACGCTCTAAATGATGATGTGAATCTTGGATATAGTAAATGCACTTCTCGGTTTCACCAATTCTAGTCTTACTATTCTCTAAGGCCTGAGCCTGTATATCAAACCCATAGATAGTACTAATTGCTTTTTGACTATTTAAAAACTCTAGGTCATAACCATTACCTAGAGTTCCATCCATTGCTATTAAGTTTTCTTTTCCCCACTCACTTAAATGACTTTCAATAAAAAAGTGTACGTTCTTTGTCATATTCCTACTAAACATCTTATTGTCCTAACCCCTTTAAGTACTCAATTTCTTCTTTTGTTAATGCACGGTATGCGCCTACTTCAAGATTACCTAATGTAAGCTTTCCTACAGATTCACGATTCAGTCTTAAAACTTCATATCCTATAGCACTACACATTTTTCTAACTTGTCTATTACGCCCTTCATGAATGGTTAAACTGATTGTTGTTGTAGCACCTGTTTGTCTTATAATTTTTGCTTTTGCCGGTGCTGTTAAATACCCATCAATAACTACTCCTTGCTGCAGTTTTTGAATAGCCGCCGGCCTTACAACACCTTTTACTTTCACAACATAAGTTTTATCTACGTGGTGCTTTGGATGTGTTAGACTATAAGTAAGTTCTCCATCATTCGTAAGAAGAAGGAGCCCTGTTGTATTATAGTCTAATCTCCCCACTGGAAACACGCGATAAGGTACATCCTTTAATAGGTCAAGAACAGTTGCACGATCCTTTTCATCAGACACAGATGTAATATAGCCTACTGGTTTATTAAGAACATAGTAAACAAGTTTTTCTTCCATTATAACAGGTTTATCATCAAATTCTACTTGATCACCTTCTTCTACTTGTATACCCTGTTCTGTTACAACCATACCATTGACTTTGACACGCCCTTCTTCTATATAAGCCTCACATTTTCTTCTTGAACCTACACCGCATCCAGCTAAATATTTTTGTAATCGCATAAATCTACCCTTTCTTTATTTCACTTTTGAAAAAATCTTTTTAATTTGTCTAGTAAGTTTGCTTTAGCTACTTTTTGACCTGCAAGAAGATCCACTTTCTTAAGTACTTTCCCATCACAGATAACTTCTACTTTTCCCACAACCTGATTCTCATCTATTGGTGCCTGAAGCTCATCTGTAACAGTCTTCTTAAGCTCAATTGTTTCTTTTTCATGCTCGGTAAGTGGCAATATAACGGTTTCGTCCACATAAAGTGTAACATCCTCCACTTTACCATTTGTCACTTTAACACTACCTTTTTCTTCGCCCTTATCTAGCACCTTATACTTTTTATAGTTATTATAGCCATAGTTCATAAGTTTAATCACATCTGTATATTTACGTGATTTACCTTTTGAGTCCCATCCAGCGCCTAATGCTACACCAATAAGTTCCATATCCTCTTTTTTAACTGCACCTACAAAGCAATGCCCTGCCTTGCTGGTATAACCTGTTTTCACACCTTCTGCACCTTCATACTGTGATAGAAAACGATTTTTATTAACCAGTGCATGTTCTTTGCTTCCTTCTACCTGGGTAGTTGGAATTTCAATTTGAGGTGTATTAATGACTTTTACAAACTCTGGATTATCTAAAGCATAGGCAGCAATAAGTGCCATATCATAAGGTGTAGAATAATGGGACTGTCCATCTAGTCCATTAGGGGTTTCAAAACAAGTATTTTCTGCCCCAATGGCTTTAGCTTTTTCAGTCATCATAGTACAGAACTCTTCTATACTTCCACCTACATGCTCTGCTATGGCCACAGCTGTGTCATTATGAGATTCAAGCATGAGGGAATAAAGCAAATCACCTAATTTCTGCTTTTCACCTGTTTTTAAGTTTAACTT